>JBBIII010000050.1:0-5061 GCA_037446575.1 Ignavibacteriales bacterium | reverse complement strand
TCCGCATTTGCTCATATCTTTTTATTCTGCCGCGAATTGTAGAAAGAAGCACATCAGGACGAAATGGTTTTACAATGAAATCATCTACACCCATTTCTTTGCCGGCGCGCATTAGCACATCATCATTCAATCCGGTTATAAAAATAAATGGCACTTGGTGTAAATGTCTAATTTCTCGAATTTTTTCATAAAAAAAGAAACCGTTCATTGTAGAATTTTCTAAATTAATATCGCAAAGTATCAAATCTGTCTTCTCGCGTTGTAAAAATTCATAGGCGCTATCAGAAGTATTAAATTCTACTACTTCGTAGGAAGCATGAATTAAAATCTCTCTTAGAAGTATAAGCATACGGGGATCATCTTCAACTACGGCAATAACTGTTTTTCTTCCTCTTTCTTTATTTGCAGTTAAATTAGCTTGAATGGCTTCATGTTCTGATACGGAAACATCAAAACTACGGCGAAGCTCGGCAAGAGTAAGTTGTATTTCTGATTTTGAAACTGACGACCGCATAAGATGCTTTAATAGAAAAATATAGCATTCCAATTTCGCTTGTCTATCTAACTGTTCATGTTCTTTTTTTGATATAGATAAAGTTTGCCTCAAATCTTCTAATTCCCTAATTTCATCCTCATCTTTTAGACCATCTGACCACGCTAAAAGTAACGCTTGTTTATACGTCTCTAACGCCTCTTTTGTCGCTTTGCGCTCTTGTGTTTGTAATGGTTTATCAGCTGGACGAAGCCCTGCTTTCTTAAATTCTTCATATAAAGTCGGTACTTTCAGTCCATATTTATCAGAACTTCTGCCTGCAATTTGTTCTGTAGTATTGTTAATAGGTTTATAATCGGATGCCGCTTGCTTTTTTCTTTGATTAAATAATTCTTGAATTCTTTCTTCGTAAGCAAAAGTATATAAATTTTTCGGATCGAGTTCCCTCGCTTTACGCACTTCCTGAAGCGCGCTTTCTAAATTATTAGATTTAACTAATTGATCTACTCGCTTCAGAATCTCTCTGGATATCTTCGTTGTTTCCGACGTTCGCGTTGGTTCCAATTATATTCCTTCAGCTAATCACAAAATAATTATAACTATGAACTGTTTTATGCAGGTTAACTAAAATTAAATAATGCCTATTACTCGATCATAATACAGTGAAATGTAGGAATGTGTTTGTAGAAACGCAATTTTATATAAATATTTTTACGGCATCCTCAAAAGAGTTGGTAACCAAGAATTAAATAATCAGAAAAAAATTTATTAAAGTTCTAATTGTAATCCACTATTTTTTTTTAACCGTCTATATACTTCCACTGCAACAATAAGTCCTAACAACATTAAAATTGAAGCAAGTATTGATAGAACCAAATTATTTTCTGGTATATATTGCCATATTAATTGATAGAACAACGCTCCTTCGGTTGTTGCAAGCATAAAGATTGCCGGCGCTAAAGTGTACTTAGTGTTCTTTTTAAAACCAAACAAGTAAGCAGACGCCACTAAGAGCGAAAGGGCGGCAATTAATTGATTTGCGGCTCCAAAGACTGGCCACAACGTCCGCCAATTATTGCCTGATGTTAAATAATATGCAAATAATAAAGCTACAATTGTTACAAAATACTTGTTGTTAAGCGCTTTAATTTTTTGTCCGATAGTTTCAGTGAGAACATATCGGGATAAGCGGGCGCATGTATCGAGAGTAGTTAAGATAAAAGCATTCAACATCAAAACGCCGAATGCAATTCCATATTGAAGAGGTATGCCAATGCTTTCTAAAGCTCTACCTAACGCCGTTCCAAATGTAATATTCGCCCCTTTTTGTTTCATCAAATCATTAAAAATAAAACCGTCAAATTCTGAACTTTCATTTCCCTTCCACGCCAACACGCTCGAAATTAGTAAAATTACAATCAATGCAAGAAATGCCTCTGTTAACATGCCGCCGAACGCAATTATTTTTCCATCCGATTCTTTTCGTAATTGTTTTGCTGAAGTTCCGCTCGAAACAACGGAATGAAACCCGGATACCGCCCCGCAAGCTACAATGATAAATAACATAGGCCAAAGAGGTAAATTTCCGCTATTTGAACTTACCAAGGCCGGTCCATTAATTGCTGGTTGCATTACAATTAACGAAATAAAAGCAAGCGCTAAGCCGCTTATTAAAATGTACATCGAAAGATAATCGCGCGGTTGAAGTAAAGCCCATACAGGAAGCGTAGAAGCAATAAAAGAATAAATTAGAGCAGTTATCAGCCAGAAATCATAGCTTGCTTGAATTGGCAAGAAATCACCAACTACAATCAGACAGGTCATTATAAAAATTGCCGCAATTGTGCCTGCCCAAATATTTACATTTCTTCTATATACAAGGAGACCGAAAATTGCAGCTAAAATAATTAAACCGATTGTAGGAATGACTATTTCCGGTTTTTCCGAAAGAGTTTGAGCAGTAAGAACAGAAAACACCGCTATTACTAATACAAGAGCCAACCAAAGAAATGCAGAAAATATCCAACGAGCAGTATTTGAAACATAAGTTTGCGTCAAAACTGAAATTGAAATGCCCTTGTTGCGAACAGAAATCATTAAAGTAATATAATCGTGAACAGCCCCGATGAACACAGAACCGAGCAGAACCCACAATAAAGCCGGTAGCCAGCCGAATAAGGAGTAAGCTAACATAGGACCGACTATTGGACCTGCTCCTGCAATAGATGAAAAATGATGCCCGAATAAAATTGCCGGATGCGAAGGAACATAATCAACATCATCTCGCATTGCTTGCGCAGGAGTTGGCGTAGAATTATCCGATAAAATTAATTTTCGGTTTATTAGTTTTCCATACTGCTTATACATTATAATAAACCAGAGCGCACCAAGAATTCCGAATAATGCGGCATTTAACATTAAAACTCCTGGCTAAATTAGGCAGTTTAGAATTGAGATAGAAAAGATGCCGTATCGTTTCATCGAATTATACTTTTCTTGCCAAAACCCCTTTTTGCATTTGCTCGAACAAGAAAGCGCGTAGGCGCATTAAGGAGGGACTAATTCCAACGCGGTATTGCTGTGGATTTTCAAATCGTTTGTACACCGGCGATAAAAACGAAAACCTATTCGAAGCATAACGCGCGCTTTCGACGGGTGTGGGTAAATTTCCAACTATTTTTCCGACATCCATTACTTTCGTCATAAGCGGCTTTGCAGTATCTGCTTCAATTGTTTTGTGTTGCTCGGTAAATATTGGATGATAATAGATATCGACATCGGATTCATTTTCTAGCATAACGCCATCGGAATCGAAATGTCCATTCGCATCATAATAGCGCATTACTTTTTTCTTACCTGGCAAAGTAGTTTTCGCGTATATATCGGCATATTTGATTGTTGGTTTTTCTCCAACTTGATTCAACTTATATATACCTTGTAAAGCCGGGCATCCATATGAAGTTGCCAATCGTGTTCCGACTCCAAATATGTCAATTGGCGCTCCTTGCTGCAGCAAACTGTTTATTAAAAATTCATCTAATTGGTTAGACACTGCAATTTGCACATAGTTCAATCCCGCATTATCCAATAAGGCGCGCGCTCTTTTACTTAAAGCGGCAAGATCTCCGCTATCAATCCGAATTGCTTTTAATTTTTGCCCTTTTATCTCCATCTCCTTGGCAACCTTTATTGCATGCGGCAATCCGCTTCGTAATGTATTGTATGTATCTACCGTTAGGATACAATTTTTCGGATAATATTCTGTAAATTTCCGAAAAGCCGCTAACTCATCGCCAAAGCTTTGCACCCAAGAATGCGTCTGTATGCAAGCCAACTCAATACCGAAATGGTGCGCTGAATATAAATTTGTAGTTGCATCAAAACCGCCAATAATTGCCGCTTTACTTGCATGAATGCCGCCAAGTCCTTGCGCACGCCGCAATCCAAAATCTATAAGACGCCGATTTCCCGAGGCGAACCGGATTCGCGATGCTTTTGTGGCAACAAGTGATTGAAAATTTATGAGATTTAACAATAATGTTTCAATTAGCTGACATTCAATTATACTGCCGTCGACACGCACAATTGGCTCTAATGGAAAAACAAGTTCCCCTTCTTTCATCGAATATATTGTACCTGTAAAAATGAATGTCCGAAGGTACTGAAGAAATTCTTCCTTAAATCCTATCGAACGAAGATAATCGATTTCATTATCTTCATAACGTAACGATTCCAAGATTTCAAGAAAATCGCTTAGACCCGCGAATATTACATATCCATTGCCAAAAGGATTCTCGCGGAAAAAATAATCGAAAGAAGCAGGAACTTCCGCCATCCCCGAGAAGAAATATCCTTGAGCGTTTGTTAAGTGGTAGTTGTCTGTAAATAGAGCTGCATGCGTATCAAAAACTTTCATAGTGGTTCCTTTTTTTAGAATGCATCTCGAATGTGTCTGATTTCCGGTTTATCGTTGCAATATTCTATTGCGATAACATCAAATCTGCAGGCATGGTTATCAATTTCACGTTCATAAAAATAACCGTCAGCGGCTTTCTGAATTCTCATTTGCTTGTCTTCCGTTATTGCATCTTCAGGTTCACCGAATTTGGCTGAATGTCGGGCTTTGACTTCTACAAAAACTAAATCTTCGCCATCTTCTGCAATTATATCGATCTCATTGCGTTCATACCGATAATTGCGCTCGAGAATTTTAAACCCGGCTTTTTTTAAATAATCGACGGCTAAATCTTCGCCGACTTCTCCTTGCTTTCTACGGTTAAACGATGACATCGAAATATTAATAAAAAGTCTACACTATTATAATTCCAATGAAAAATCTTTTTCTGAAAAGTTACTTAAAAGATAATAAATGAGAAAAGCAGAATCAATTTTAACAAATATTTTTGACATTTATTTTCACAAGCTATAGAATTCGCTTTTATTCATCTGTCATTCCCTCACCCACATTTGTCATTCCCGCACGCTTTTAGCGGGAATCTTTATTTCATCTAATCCAAGATGCCCGCTTATGCGAATGCATGCCTTCGGCACAATCTGCGGGCATGACA
>JBBIII010000049.1:0-19829 GCA_037446575.1 Ignavibacteriales bacterium | reverse complement strand
TAATTGACTTTTTCAGCGTTTTCTGATAATTTGACGCCAAAATGAAATGGCTGATTATCATATTCTTTGTTTGCTTTATAAGTGAAGCACAAATAACGAGAAAATCTTCGCCTCGTGTTCAAAAAGAGAATCTTGTCCAACCTGAGGCGAGCAGAATAATAGAAGTACCTGAAGCCAAAGAAATTTTTAAGAGAATTGAAATTGGCTTACAGACAAATTCTATTGAGAAGCTTATAAACGATTTTGGAGCGACCGTTTCTATAACTATCGGTACAAGTGAACGAAGTTTTTTTTCTCATAATCAGGCATTCGCTGTTCTAAGTGATTATTTTTTTAATTTGCGCACTGTTTCGTTTAAATTTTCAAAAATTAGCAATAATACGCCTACCCCCTTTGCAACCGGAAGTTTTGTTTATATTTATAAGGGAAATCACAAGTCTGCACAAATTTATGTTTCACTTTCGTTTCAAGAGGATAAGTGGGTAATTACTCAATTCAATATATATTGATAATGCAATGAAAATATTACGTTCCATAAAATATGTGCGCCCCGCCATATGGGGCTTTTTAATTTTTGCATTATTCGTTGCTGTGTTAACATTAGCTAAAATATTTATCCCAGTTATTGTAGCTTATAATTGGGAAAAGAAGCATGAAAATAAACGCATAGCGATTGAAAAAAATATCCATAATGAATTTCAAACACATATAAATAATCTGACTCAAATTGCAGTACGCGCATTGAGCGACATTAAAGCGATTTCCACAGACGAACAATTATCGGTGGAATCAAGAATATTTAACAAAATAAATTCTTACAACCTCCCTTCCAGTTATACACTTGATATTGTTGATCCCCAAGGAAATCTTGTTGCTTGGAATGGAGCAAGCATAACTAATGACTATAAAAAAATAATTGTTGCCGACACCAGTGAAAAATTTATCCGCGTTATTCAAAGCGGGCTTAAAACTTATTTAGTATTAGGCGTTTTAATATCAAAACAAAAGGGCTATTTGATAGTAAGTGAATTGATAGAGTTGAATTCGCCAATAACGAATAGATATATTGAGAGGGTTAGTTTTAGCGATAACCTTTCTAAAAAACTTCAGGTAAAAGTTATTCTTAAAACAAATCAACAAGATGAAATTAATTCCGAAGGTTATATTGTCCAACTCACCGATTTTAATAATAATACAATTGCCGAATGCTTTGTAAATAGCGGCAGTCTAATTAGCGAAATTGAAAAAATAAATTTAATCGTAGACGATTTGATATCGATTAGTCTATCAATGGCTGGTTTGCTTATTGCTATTTTTACGGCTTTATGGCTCAAAACTAATAAACGTGGTATAGTATTTAATATATCAATAGTAGCCATTATATGGATACTTCGTATTATTTGGAGGCAGTTAAATTTTCCGGCAAATATTCTTGGCGGTTGGATGTTCAATCCTAATTTGTTCGCGTCGCCATTTGTATTTGGATTAAGTTCATCTTTAGGTGATTTAACAATTAGCATAACGGCAATTCTTATTTCATCTATTATTTTATTTTATACTTTTTTACTGAAAGCACCAAAAGAATATCCATCTGCAACAAAAATTCCAAATGCATTGGTTATTTTATTTAACGGCGTTGTTATTATTATTTGCTTATGGTTTTTTAGAGGTTTTGCCGAGGCAATCAGAAGTTTTGTGTTTGACTCTACCGTCCAATTTAACAATCCATCTGAAATTCTGTTTACAAAAGAAGCCGCTGTTATCTATATAAATATACTTATGCTTGGAGTTTCATTAATATGCTTATCTATGATTATGATTTGGCGTATACGGATTAAATTACCGCAATTGTATAAAATTAGAATTTTAGTTTTATATACGATAATTATAGTTGTTTCGTTTATAATATTTTTAATTATTGACAAAACGCCTTTTAATGTTTTAATTTGCGCGGCATTTTTTGTTCTTTATGTAGTTGCGATTACAGAATATTATTTCAAACGGGAAAAAAAAGAGGTTGATAAGTTTTATTTAACCCGTAGAATATTTATTAGCATGTTAATCGCCTCTTTTTTATTGGGAACTGCCTTACTTAATCAAAGAATCAGACAAAAAGAACAAAAAGTGATAGAGACGGCGGCAGTTGATATGCTTCGTCCATCTGATAGCTGGCTAACATATATACTAGTAGATGGTTTGCGAATTACAGCGGCATCGCTATCCAATCTGAACTCGGATAGTAATCTTCAATTTGCTAAAGAAAAAAATTTGGCTTTCGTTCAATGGTCAAAAACATTATTGGGTAAAGAGGGATATAATTCGTCAATTGTGATTTATGATAAGACCGGCGAAGAGCTTGATAGATTTGTAGTTGGGATGAGTAAGTTGGAACAGCGTGAACTGCTAACCAAAGTGTTCGAAGAAGAAGAGAACTCGATTTGTTTTTACGAATATGCCAGTTCGGGGATTGGGCAATTGTATGGGGGTTGGACTACTTTTAGAGATCAGAATGGTCAATTATTGGGGAGCGTGGCGTTGCTTCTTTCTGAACGCAATAAAAACATTTTTTATTCAGGAGATATAGATCCTCTTAGACAGTATGATGTAATAATTGAAAATAACATATCGAGAGAAATTGCAATTAATGAATATCGTAATGATAGTCTTATATTTTCATCGGGAGTAAAATTATTTCCGGAAATAAAATTAGCTGATCAGATAAAAAAAGAATTTGAAAGCTCGACTAACAATAAGTTGTGGAAAGATATTTTAGTAAACGGCGTATGGACAAATACATTATTTGTTAAGGATATCTCAGCACAAGAAAGGGTTTTATCGGTGAGTGTGGAGACATTGGATTTTAGGTGGGAGTTGTTTTTTTATTTGAAGGCATTCCTTATAACTTTAATTGTTTTGTCTGTTTATCCTATTGTAGCGCTGTGGCAATATAGAAAAATTCCGAAGTTGGGATTTAGAGGAAAATTATTTTTGGGTTTCGCCGGAATTACTTTATTGCCATTAATAATATTAAGTTATTATAATAAGCAAATTGTAGTTGAACGAGTTGAACAACAAATTAAATCAAATTTGTACCGTGAGTTGAAACAGCTTCAAGATAGAATTGGAATATATATTGCAGATGAAGAAGATTTTAAAATCGGAATTGACGATGATTTTTGCGAAGCATTAACCGCGGAATACGGCATGGATTTTTCTGTATATAGAATGAATATGTTACAGGCGAGCAGTCGTTCTGAATTATATAGGGCATCTATTATTGATATGAGAATGAAGGGGGATGTCTATTCGGCATTCTTCAACGATGGAAAAAATTTCTATGCAACCAAAGAAAAAATTGGCTTGGTAGAATATTATGTCGGTTATGCCCCTATCAAATTTAGGAATAATATTTTAGGAATAATTGCAATCCCGACATTGAATCGCCAGAAAGATATTGAAGCAGAGTCGGCTCAACGCAATGCTTATGTATTTAGCATGTATGGAATTATTTTTGGCATTGCATTGTTTGGAGGAATGTTGCTTTCTATCAGATTCACAAAACCGCTTCATAAGTTAACAGAAGCGGCAAAAGGCATTTCTGATGGAAATATGAAAGTAAATGTTGAAATTAAGTCAAATGACGAAGTAGGCGATTTAGCACGAACATTTAATGAAATGGTTGTTAAATTGCGCGCAAGTATGATTGAACTTGCTAAACATGAAAGAGAAAACGCTTGGAAAGAAATGGCAAAACAAGTTGCACATGAAATAAAAAATCCGCTAACTCCTATCAAACTTTCTATCCAACACTTAAAACAGGTTTTCAAAGATAAATCGCCGGATAGGGAAATAATTCTTCAGCGTGTAACAACTACGGTAACAGATCAAATAGATGCTTTGTCAAAAATTGCTTCTGAGTTTTCTAAATTTGCTAAATTGCCTGAAACAAAATTTGAGAAATTCAATATCAACGAATTGCTTAAAGAAACAGTAAATCTTTTTAGGGAAGTTGAAGGCATTGTTTTTATCGAAAATCTGATAAACACACCGATAATGATATTAGCTGATAGAGATCAACTACGCGGGGTTTTTGTTAATATAATTCGAAATGCTATTCAAGCAATACATAAAAAGGGAACTATTACGGTCGTAACTTCAGTTGACAATAAAACATGTGTAATTAAATTTATCGATAATGGGCAAGGAATTTCAGAAGAACTGCTGTCGAAAATATTTATGCCGAATTTTTCGACTAAAACAGAGGGGATGGGACTTGGTTTAGCGATAGCTAAAAGGGTTATTGACGATCATGGTGGAACAATTACCTGCTCAAGCCAGAGTCAAAGGGGAACAACTTTTGAAATTCGATTGACGATTTAGCAAAAACAAATGGAAATTATAATACCCAATATTTTTAAGGAAATGCCAGAGTTAAATGCAGCTATAAGCACAAAGCTTTTAGATGAAGAAGAAACTTTTACTACAAAGGATTCTAAAGATGCTGAAAAAATTAACGTGAAATTTTTAAGTAGACTCAATTTAACTGAAAAACAATTAGCAATTCCAAAACAATCTCATTCTAATAATGTAGTAAATGCGAACACTCCTGGTAAATATTCCGAATGTGATGCGTTGATTACCGATAGAAAAAGACTTGCTTTGGCGGTATCTGTTGCCGATTGCGTTCCAATTCTGCTTTATGATCCTATTAAAAAAGTTATCGGAGCTGTTCATGCAGGTTGGAAAGGAACGGCAAGTAAAATAGTGAAAAGAACAATTGAGAAAATGAAAATAGAATTTAACGCATCGCCTGAAAATTTATCTGTTTTTATAGGACCTTCGGCAGGCGCTTGTTGTTATGAGGTAGGTGAGGAGGTCGCTGTAATGTTTGATAACAAAAATGTATATTTACACGGCAAAAAAATGTTTGTCGATTTAAAAGGAGAAAATAAACTTCAACTTGAAGAATCAGGCGTTGTGTCGGAAAAGATTGAAGTGAGCTCGCAGTGTACAATTTGTGAAGAACGATTGTTTCATTCTTATAGAAGAGACGGGAAAAAAGCCGGCAGAATGAAAGCGATTATTTATTTAACATAGATGTGGAGAAATTATAATGTGTGGTATTGTGGGTTATGTCGGTAAAAGAAACGCTTTACCAATAATACTTAGCGGTCTGAAGAGATTAGAATATCGTGGATATGATTCTGCAGGAGTAGCGCTTTTAAATAATGGAAAAGTGTACATTGAAAAACGAGCTGGTAAAGTATCTGAATTAGAGAAATTTGTATCGGGTTTAGGCTTTGAGGCAGTAACAGGAATAGGTCATACAAGATGGGCAACGCATGGCGTTCCGAATGATATAAATGCGCACCCACATACTGATTGTGAGGGGAAGATTGCGCTAATACATAACGGCGTTATAGATAATTATGCGGCAATCAAAACTAAATTAGAATCGCTTGGACATAAGTTCAAATCCGAAACCGACACTGAGGTTCTGGTCCATTTTATTGAAGAAATGTATAAGACAAGCAAGAATATTGATTATTCAATACGCGCCGCATTAAGCGAGGTTACAGGGACGTACGGCATTATTGTAATGACTGCCTACGAGCCGGATACTTTATTTGTAGCAAGAAGAGGCAGTCCATTAGTAATTGGTTATGGAGATGGAGAAACAATTATAGCTTCAGATGCGTCTGCGTTGGTGCAACATACACGGAAAGTTATTTACTTAGAAGATGGGGAAGTTGCAGTCGTAACGGCGGAAAAAATAACGACAAAAACTCTATCTGATATAGAGATAAACAAATCAATCGAGGAGATATCTTTTGATTTGGAGCAGATTGAAAAGGGTGGATATGCGCATTTCATGCTTAAAGAAATTCAAGAACAACCTGAGACAATTTATAATTCGATGCGAGGCCGTGTTATAGAAGAAAAAGGCGATGTCAAACTTGGCGGTTTAGATTCAGTTATAGATAAAATGATAAAAGCGCCTCGCTTAATCTTTGCCGCTTGCGGCACTTCTTGGCATGCCGCATTAATTGGCGAATACATGCTCGAACAGTACGCTAATATTTCCGTTGAAGTAGAATATGCGTCTGAATTTCGATATCGGAATCCGATTCTTACGAAAGATGATGTTGTATTTCTGATTAGTCAAAGCGGTGAAACTGCAGATACCTTAGCGGCGTTACGCGAAGCTAAATCGAAAGGCGCGACTGTGCTTGGAATATGCAACGTAGTAGGCAGTTCTATAGCGCGCGAAAGCGATGCAGGTGTTTATATCCATGCTGGACCAGAAATAGGAGTTGCGTCAACTAAAGCATTTACATCGCAGTTGATCGTATTATCGCTTATCACAATTTTAATAGCGCGAAGAAAAGGAATGCCGGTTGAAGAGGGGAAAAAAATAGTGAAGGAATTAATGCAATTGCCGGAAAAAATAAAAAAGATTTTATCGGATACAAAACAAATCGAATACATAGCAGGTGCATTTAAAGACATGAAGAATTTCTTATATCTTGGCAGGGGTTATAACTTCCCAGCCGCTTTAGAAGGAGCGTTAAAATTAAAAGAAATATCTTACATTCATGCCGAAGGTTACCCTGCCGCCGAAATGAAGCATGGTCCAATCGCATTAATTGATGAAAATATGCCGGTCGTGTTTATTGCACCTCGAGATAATACTTATGATAAAGTTTTGAGTAATATTCAAGAAGTTAAAGCTCGGAATGGAAAAGTGATTGCAATTATTAACGAAGAGGATGGTATTAGAAAGTTAGCAGACTACCTAATAAAAATACCTGCCACACTCGATTTATTTGCGCCAATACTTGCTGTTGTACCTTTGCAATTGCTCGCCTATTATATAGCGGTAGCTCGCGGATGTAATGTTGATCAACCTCGCAACCTTGCAAAGAGTGTTACTGTTGAATGATAAATTGAATTTTCATCATTTCTTTGTATATTTTAACATAATACAGTATTAATGGCATAGCAATGAAACAAAATGTGAAATTTAAATCGAATGAATGGGCGTTGATATTAGGAGCTTCAAGCGGATTTGGAGCGGCTACTGCATTAGAACTATCAAAATGTGGAATGAATATTTTCGGCATTCATTTAGATAGACAAGCAACAATGCATAATGTGCAGAATTTAATAAAGGATATTAAGCATACAGGCGCAAAAGCAGTTTTCTATAACATCAATGCGGCTGATGCAATCAAGAGAAATGAAACTTTAGACGACATACAAGAACAATTTGTCAAAGAAACTTCATCAACAATAAAAGTTTTTTTGCACTCATTAGCATTCGGAACATTGAAACCTTTTATCCCTCAAAAAGAAGTAGAGGCGATTACGCAAGCTCAAATGGAAATGACAGTAGATGTTATGGCTCATAGTCTTATTTATTGGGTTCAAGGATTAATATCGCGTAATTTAATCAAGCGTGGGGGAAGAATATTTGGAATGACAAGTTCAGGTGGACATACGGCAATGCCATATTACGGAGCCGTTTCTGCGGCAAAAGCGAGTTTAGAAGCGCACATTCGCCAGCTTACATTGGAACTTGGACCATTAGGAATTACTGCAAACGCGATAATGGCTGGCGTTACCGATACGCCGGCTTTGAGAAAAATTCCAGGCAACGCAATGATGTTAGAAGGAGCTAAACAAAAAAATCCAGGCAAACGTTTAACAACACCCGATGATGTTGCAAAAGCAATTGTATTGCTCTCTACAGATGAAGCGTTGTGGATTTCGGGAAATGTTATAGGCGTTGATGGCGGGGAAGATATTACAGCTTTTATGAGCTGTAAAAATCATTAATAAAATAAGCTTTATCAATAACTAATAGAAGGAAAGAAAAATGTTTGAGTTTGAGTTCAGCGAAGAACAAAAAATGCTTAGAGATATGACTCGTGATTTTGTGAACTCTGAGGTAAAACCACTTGCTCAGAAAATAGATGAAGACGAACAAATTCCCCCCGAATTGATAAAAAAAATTGCTGAACTTGGTTTTTTAGGGGCGTCATTCCCTCAAGAATATGGAGGAGGCGGGTTTGGTGAAGTAGGTTATTGCATAATGCAGGAAGAAATGGGGCGCGGAGATTTATCTGTATCAACTTTTATTGGCGCTCATCAGTCTATAGGAGCTAACGCAATTTATATAGGTGGCTCTGAGGAATTGAAGAAAAAATATCTTGTGCCTTTGGCTGAAGGCAGGTACATCGGCGGCTTTGCTTTAACCGAAGCAAATGCAGGCTCGGATTCCTTTAACCTTAGAACACATGCAAAGTTGGAAGGTAATGAGTGGATAATTAATGGGGAAAAATTATGGATAACAAATGGAGCCATTGCAGATGTTCTTTCCGTATTTGCGCGAACAGATAGAGGAATAACAGGTTTTGTGGTTGAAACGAAAACACCCGGATTTTCTGCGGGACCAAAAGAAAAGAAAATGGGAATACGCGGGAGTATAACTAATGCGCTTACTTTTGATAATGTGCGTATTCCTAAAGAAAATATTATAGGCAATGATGGAAGAGGGTTCCTCGTTGCAATGAAAACTTTAGATGCAGGTCGCTTAGGTCTTGGCGCCGCTTGCTTAGGCGCTATGAAAGAATTATTAGAGTTGAGCACAAAATTTGCAAAAGAACGTAAGCAATTTGATTCACCATTGGCGAATTTCCAAGCTATACAGTTTATGTTAGCTGATATGGCGACAAATATTTATCTACTTGAATCAATTGTATATAGAACTGCCGCAGAATACGATAAGAAAAAATCTGTTTCGCGAGAATCAGCATTTGTAAAATTATTCGCATCGGAGCAACTTTGCCACGTAGCCGATATGGCTGTACAGATTCATGGTGGGATGGGTTATTCTCGTGAACTGCCCATCGAACGTTATTATCGTGATAGCCGAATAAATAAAATCTTTGAAGGCACTAGCGAAATTCAACGGGGTATCATCGCTCGTGATATTATTAAGAAGAATGGAAAAATGTAATTTCGAATATTGACTTTCTAAAGAAAGTCTGATATTTTTAATTAGCGTTTAATCCCGCAAAAAAATAAGCGGGATTTTTATTGATAATAGCTATTGTAGTGAACATTATTTATTAAAATTGATGGACAGGTAGCTCAGTTGGTAGAGCAATGGACTGAAAATCCATGTGTCGGGGGTTCAATTCCCTCCCTGTCCACAAGCAAATGCCCCGCTAAATCGGGGCTTTTTTTTTAGAGGGGGGCAAGCAGATAAAATTTGCACTTACTTTTTGAAATCTATCTGCTTGCCTTATAATTGAGGGCGGAATTAATTAATTTCTTACTCCGTAATTGTTATCAGCAACGTGCTTTCAATGCCTTTTTTATGTGCAATCGACGCGTCCTTTAAGTAATTTTCTGATTGATAATTACCAAGGACTTTTAATTTTTCTCTGGTGTAGTTATTCTGATTCTTACTTAAATCTATATTTAAACTTTTATTCGAAGACACGTATGAAATTGTAATCTTCTTGTTGTTGACTAAGTTCGCTTCTTCATTTAGAATTTTCATTCCTTCAACTTCCATATTCATAATTGCTCTATCTATAATTGATGCAGTGCGATTAACGGCAAATGATATCGGTTGAGACGCGATGCTCTTAGTTTGAGCGCAAACCACGACGTGGCTTAAAAATAAAAACATAAAAATTAATATGTGTTTTAATAATTTCATTTTTCAATTTGTTAATGTAAGCGTAATGACGCGTGATTGTTGTGGAATTTCCATTACATCAGGCTCTGCCGAAAATACGTAGTTAATTTTTTGGTTAACTTCGCATCCCCTCCTTATTCCGGTTAGAATCTCCACTCCAACTCGAGAATTTGAAATATCCACCAACCCGTGACTATTCGCGTTCTTAGAATTTAATTTAACCATGAGCTTTGTTCCAGCAGGCATATTGTCATTTATAGAGGCGATGATTTTCATGTTATCAATATTAGTAACAAGACTGTAAGTAGTGCGTTCATCACTCACCCCTTTATTGGAATTATCTGATATTAATAAATTATCAGGCGAGCCATTTATTTTTAAAATTGCTATAGGTTTTATTTGAATCATAATTGTTTGTGTAGCCGCTTTTTCAATATCTAAGGCGACCAGCGCTCTGTTACTTACTGTTAATAGTAGCAATAAAAATAAAGGTCGATGCAAAGTTAAGCATTGTGTTAGTATGTATCGATGAGTTTTCATTAATACATCATAGAGTTAGTTTATTATTTATACTTGTTTAAAACGATTTCAAATTGTTCTTGCGAAACTGGTTTACTTAGAATGGTTGTAATACCCAAAGCTGTTAAAGAGCTTCGTATGGCTTTCGAGTCATATCCAGTTATATATATAATTGGTATAGATTGAGTAATTGTATTTTCTTTAAGCAGTTTTACAAGTTCATAGCCATTTATATTAGGCATATCGTGATCGGTAATTATCATTAAAGGGTTGATAGACTGTGCAAGCTCGATCGCTTCTTCTCCATCCGAAGCATGCACAATTTTTATATCAGGAAGAATTCTATGTATGTATTTTGAATGGAGCGTGCGAATTCCCTGTTCGTCATCCACTAAAAGAATTGTTTTGCCGGGCTGTAAAATAACCTTAGGAAATTGAAGATAAAAAGTCGTCCCTTGCCCATATTTACTTTCAACAGAAATATAGCCATGGTGGTTTTGCATAATTTCATAGCATACTGGAAGACCGAGTCCCGTGCCTCGTTCTCCATTTAATCCTTTTCTGGAATACTTTTCATCGATTTTAAAAAGCTTTGGTATGTCAGATTCTGGGATACCTATGCCAGTATCGCGTACGGCGATTGTCCAAGTTGATTTATCTTCTTTAGCTAATTCAATAAAAACTCCACCATCTGCCGGTGTGAACTTGAGCGAATTACTGATTAGATTATTAAAAAGTTGCAGTAGTAATTGACTATCTCCATGAACAAAAGTATTATGCGGGACGCGGTTAATTAAGTGAATCTCTTTCTTCCGTGCAAGTCCAGATAGAGAGGTTAGGGCTCTTTCTACTATTCTATGAATATCTTGATCTTTCAAATCATAATGTATTCTGCCTGATTCAATCCTAGTCCAATCTAAAAGATTATTGACAGTTGTAAGTTGATCTTGTGCGGCTTCAAAGATGTATTTTGTATATTCGATTCGTTCATCTGTCGTTAGAGTATCATTCTCTCGAATAAGTATATCGCAAAAACCTAATATACTGGTAAATGGCGACCGCAAATCGTGCGAAAGAATTGATAATAGCTTATTCTTTTGTGCGTTTATTTCGGTTAATTTATGTTTCGAATCTTCCAAAGCTTTTACGACTCTTGTTAATTTTTCTTCTAAATGTTTTTTGGCTGTAACATCTTCAAAAACGCCTTCAATTCCTATAATCGTTCCAGTCTCATCTAATAACGCTCGCGCATTTTCTACAACAGTTATTGTTTTGCCTGTCTTGCGTTTTAATTGGACTTCTATATTGCGGATATAACCACGGCTGTTTAAAATTATTGCTATGTCTTTGTGAACATCACCTTGCAGGTAGACATCTCTTTGCAAATTCAGGTTAACTATTTCATCGAATGATTGATACCCTAACAAGCGAAGGAAAGATTTATTTGCATTTGTAATTTTGCCATCGACTGTGCTTTCAAACATTGGCTGTATGGAATTTGCAAAAAGTCCGCGATATTTTAATTCACTTTCTTGAATTATTTTTTCGGTTTTTCTTCTCTCTGTAATGTCGCGGAATTGAGTTAGTAAAAGTTTTTCACTGTTTGCCGTTACAATACAAGTTGCATGCGTCTCTACCTCTAATGATTTGCCAGATCGTAAAATTGGACGCAACTCATAAAGCGTTTGATAAAGACCTGTCGTAAATATCATTTTATAAGTTGATAATAATCGTTCCTTATCTATCGAATTTTGATAAATGACTGTAAAAGATTTACCAACTAACTCATTTTCTTTCATTTCAACCAATTCGCAAAAAGCTTTATTTACGGCTACGATTGTTCCATTTTCATCGGTTAGACGGATGCCGTCAATTGCATAAGTCCATAATGCGTCAAAAATAGACGCTGAATGTGGTGTTAATGAGAAAGAAGCTGAGTGACGGTCAATACTCGCTCGATTGAACGGCTTTTGAGCCGGATCAATCGTAATTGGAAAAATATTTGCAATGCTTGATTGCGTTTGCATTTTCGTGCTTCCTATATTATTACTTTGTGTAAGAAAGCTTTAATGTTTTAATCTCTTTTTGGTTCGAGAATGAACCTTGTGTTATTAATCTTGCGAAGTATGTCCCGCTTGATAGATTATTTGGTTCCCAAGCGGCGGAATGTAATCCTTCAAATTGCTTCTGATTTACAACCTCGCTTACTAATCTTCCGAGCATGTCATAGATAACTAATTGAACATGTGAGTGCTCGTTCAATCCGTATCGGATTGTTGTTGTTGGATTGAATGGATTTGGGTATGAAAATAAATTAGATTTGGAGCCCTGTTCATTCATACTAAACAGATAATCCGAATCACTATCTGAGCTAATAACTAAAATTTCTTCTCTGCCGGCAAATGTTGCATTTGTTGTTGTATCAAAAGAAAAATATGTTCTATCTTCCGATGAACCGATAGGCAGACCTCCATCCGGGCAATTTGTTACATAAAATGTTATCGGCTTATCTTCATTAGTCTTTAATATGTTAACTGTTATAGTTGCAATATTATATAAACCTGATGCAAGAGGTTGGCTCTCTGATAATGGTAATACCATCCAGTTTATTTGACCCTTACCCTGCGGAGCATAATAATTAGGTGTCCATACTTTTCCGAGTCCGGTTCCTTGCTCAACCGAAACAAACTCAACTGCCGCTGTGTCGGATGCTTGAATTCGCGCTGAATAACCGAATAATTTTCCCCCATTTCGATTTCCATCGTTGTACTGCATATATAATTTTAACTTCAACTCTCTTGTTGATTCTTTATATCCGCGTCTGATAACGTATTTTAAATTATAAGTTGGTGTGAAAGTAAAAGAAGGTGTTACAGTAATTGTCTTCGATGTATTGCTGACAATTCTTCTAACCTGATTTGTGCCGTCGCTGTTAGTTATGTTTATATAATAACCAGCCCAACTATTAGTTTGCCAATTCTGATTTGCGTCTTCAATTATAGTTGAAGTCGCATTTGTGATTGTTCCCGAGCTACTATTATTTGTTATAATAGAAGAGAAACCTAATTGTCCGGTTTGCGCATTAGCGAAAGAATAAGTTAATGCAATTGAAGTGATGATTCTAATTAGCTGAGATAAAGATTTGTAATATTTTATTTTCATGGCACTTCCTTTTGTTTATTTTCTAATTATAGAATTACTACTGCCGTGCCATTGAAAGAATGCTTTTGAGGATTTATAGAAGAGATGCAAAATGTTTATTGTTTTTAAGTAAAAACCGAAGAACATGTATATCCGATAAAAAAAAACAAATTCACTGAATTTGTACTTTCGAAAAAACGGAAAAGAATATCGAAGACTAAAACGATCAATAAAAAATATGTTTAATAAGTCTTGTGGTAGTATTGCATTAAATATAGAATTCAGAAAAAAATAGCATACTTGCAAAAACCGTGAATTGTATTTTCACCAAAACGGATTTTCTGATATTTTTTAACTAATGGGCACTCTGGCTAATTAATTTGCTCAAATAAAATTAGGTTTATTTACTTCTGTGTGTGTAGATATTAGACAGAGAAGAATGGATTTAATTTATCATAAAAAAAATAACATAAGCGGTATTCTAAAAAGAAGTAATTTTACATTGATTGAAATTCTGTTGTGATATTCTTAAACCAAGTTCTTCATATCTCTTGATTTTTCCGCGTATCGAAGCCAATAGGTTTTGCTCCTTAATTGGCTTTGTCAAATAATCATCTACACCCATTTCTTTTCCAGTCCGTATTAATGCGTCGTCATTCAGTCCAGTAAGAAAAACGAAGGGAACATACCGAAGTTTTCCAATTTGGCGGATTTTCTCATAAAAAGTAAATCCGCCCATAGTTGATGTTTCAAGATTTATATCGCATACGATAATATCTGGCGTTAATTTATTAAGCAATACATACGCTTCGTCAGATGTGGATAAAGAAATCACATCAAACCCCCCGAATTCAATCGTTGAGCTGAGGACTGCTAACAACGTGAGATCATCATCAATCAGAACAACAGTTGGTTTTTTGCGAACAACAGAATTACTTGCATTTGTACTATGTGCAAGTTCATTGGCAGTTATTTTATTAGATATTTGATTATTTGTATTGATCGTAATATTAGAAGGCGATATATTGCAATTACCAGATTTGGATGTAACTAGTAAAACTTCAGTTTTGTGCTCGCTTACTACTTTCTCATTATCTTTTTTGTCTCCAATATTTGGCAATTTTACATCATTATCCTGTTTCTGATGTTTTAGCTTAGCAAGCTCATCTTGGAGCGTTTTTATTCGTTCTTCAAGAGCTAAGGCATAAACGTTGGTTGGGTCAATTTCTTTTACGCTTGTAATTTCTAATAACGCTTTTTGAAATTCGTTGGCTTTAATATGTTGATCTACTCGTTTTAAAGCCGAACTCGCAAGCTTCTTTCTTTCATCAACTTGAGTCAATTGGGCTGATTGTACATTATTTAACTGTGAATTCGTATTCATTATTTTTCCCTTTTAATTTAATGAATTTGTGCAGTCGGTTTTAGAGTAACCATTTTTCCGTAATATGTATCAATGGGTTCAGTTCTATAATCCTGCATAGATGAAAAACCAACGAGAGCAATGTGTATTTGATCTATGGACTGTTTAGCTTTTGTTAAAGAATAGACAACTTCCTGATTTCCGCTGGCGGCTTTACTTGCCGCTTCCATCGAAAGCATAATTACTGTAAGTGGATTGTTTATATGATGTTGCAGACTTCTCACTGTCTCCTTCATTGCTTGTAATTGAGCTTGGTGTAATTCGAGCTCTTTTTGGGTTAAAATACGTTGTCGTTCACTCTCATATAACTTAGCCCTAACATCTATAATTTTTACAAGGGCAACCGAAAGAAACCACATAAAAGGCAATGCCGAAAAAATAGTGAATATATCATAGAAATTTAATGGTATCGTTTTAACCTTTACGTAATAATGCATTATCGAAATAAAAAGATATACATATATCACGCACCCAGATAATACAGCCGGATAGCGTGAAAAAAAATCTTTCGCGAGTCTCCAAATCTTATTTAGATATTTCATTTTAACTCCGTGAAAATTGTGTTTAGACAATAATTTTAAAGCATCAAATATCGAGCCGAATATTTTTCATTAAATCTGCCTCAATATTTCTGACATTGTTTAATGAATCGCGTTGAAAAAGTGTATTTACTTAGTGTGATTGTAATAATAAATAAAATAGAACTCTCCCAATGGGGATGCTTGGGCAAGGTTGCACAGATGAAATAAGATTTATACGGTTTTTTTCTGTTCGTGCCCCATTATGATCATCAGTGTTCTATAATTTCACAATTGTATATTTTTTTTTCCAAACGATAAATATGCCATAACTGATTAGCTGGGTAAATACGAAAAATCAGTAATTATATTTGATAATTATTGAGATTAGTATTAGTTTCATATTGAAATATAGGTTCTTATAATAACTGTTATAGAGAGCCATAAGTGGAAAAATCGAGTTTAAAAATATTAATTGTAGATGATGATAAAGATTATGCTGAGGGTGTTTCATTGATTCTTTCTGCTGAACGTTATTACACGGAAATAGAAAATAAAGCCCAAAATGTTTTCAACAGAATTGATGAATTTAACCCCGATATTTTAATTTTAGATTGGCAAATGCCAAATATAAGCGGCTTAGAAATACTAAAATATATTAAATCGAAGCCGGACTATAGACAAAAATATATTATTATGCTCTCTGGTAAAAACACCGTAGAAGATATAGTAACCGGAATCGATGCAGGTGCGGATGACTATTTGACTAAACCGTTTGATTCGGCTGAACTTATTGCAAGAGTGAGAGCGGCTGTGCGTATTCTAAATTTACAAAAAGTATTAATTGAAAATGAACGGAAAAATACTGTATTTGAGATGGTTTTATCGATAACAGATAAAATTGGGAACCCGATTGCCGCGGCTCAAATATTACAACAAGTTATTCGAATGAATATAAACGAACCACAAAAAGTAATTCAATCTATTGATGAGCTTGGCGAGGTTTTATCAGAAGCTCAAGCATTAATTAGAAAATATCAGATGATTAAAGAGCCAAAATCGATTAAAACTGCAATGGGCAACCATATGATTGACCCTGATAAATGACGGTTCTAAAATATCTTCAAATTTATATTCAACAGTATTGCTATTATTCTTTTTAAAGCGAAACAAATCAGTTACATAAGGAAAAGGTCGAAATGAAACCAACCATTAAAGTACTTGTTGTTGATGATGATGAAAGTTACAGCGAAGGTTTAAAAGGCGTGGTAGAAACAGAAGGTTATGAAGTAACGGCTGTAAATGACGGTGTTTCTGCAATTAATACGCTTCATTCTAACCAGTATGATATTGTTCTGCTCGATATTGTTATGCCTCGTGTTAACGGCGTTGAAGTACTCAAAAATATCAAAAATAGTTTTTATGATTGTCAGGTGATTATGCTGACAGGGATGAATGATATTAATACTGCTGTTGAGTGTATAAAAATTGGCGCTTATGACTATTTACTAAAACCTTGCACAGGAGAAGAATTAGTCTCTGCTATAGCAAGAGCCGCAGAAAGAAGACGGCTTATTTTGCAAAATATTGCGTTAAAAACCGAATTGGCAAGGCGTGCCGCCGCATCTAAAATTGTTACTCATAATCCTGTCGTCTTAGAATTGTTACGCTTAGCTATGAAAGTTGCGCCAACCGATGCCGCCGTTTTGATACAAGGAGAAAGCGGAACGGGTAAAGAGTTAATAGCAAATTATATACATAACAATAGTTTGCGCAGTGACCAACCGTTTGTCGTGCTTAATTGCGCATCCATGCAAGAGACGTTATTGGAGAGCGAACTGTTCGGACATGAAAAAGGAGCTTTTACAGACGCGGTAAAAGAAAAAAAAGGTTTAGTTGAAGTTGCAGATGGCGGTACTTTATTCTTGGATGAAATCGGTGAGATTTCTTTGGCAATTCAGCCAAAACTGCTTCGGTTTGTTCAAAGCGGCGAATATAGGCGAGTTGGCGGCACGCGAACGCTTAAATCTAACGTCCGTATTTTATCAGCCACTAATAGAGACTTAAATTTAGAGGTAAGTAAAGGTCGTTTTCGTGAAGATCTTCTATATCGAATCAATGTATTTACGTTAGAATTACCCCCGCTTAGGAAAAGAAAAGAAGATATTCCATACTTAGTTGATAATTTTCTTAAAAGAAGATTTGGCGAAATTAATGGATGGGAAATTTCTGAGGAAGCGCTTACAGCTTTACAAAAGTATGATTGGCCTGGAAATGTAAGAGAACTTGAAAATGTAATGGAACGCGCCGTTATTATTGCAGAAGAACAAACGGTGCAAGTAAAAGATCTTTCTCTCTCGTTCTTTGAAAATAAATCAAAAATAGAAAATGAAAAAACAGATGAAAACACTATAACGGTTGGGAACCCAGTTGCTTTAAAGGAATTAGAAAAAGCTCATATTTTAGGAGTGCTAAATTCTGTAGGATGGGATAAAAAGCTTGCCGCTAAGATTTTAGATATTAATCTTAAGACCTTGTACATTAAAATCCAAACATTCGGACTTACCAATAAACAATAATAAATACACAATTTTTAAAAATAATCCCCGATAAAATTCTGAAGATTATATTCCTTTTAAGAATTCAGAAGTACAATTTACATCGATTGGCATTTTCCTCTGCACACTATTTATTTCCGATTTGTTGAAAATTCAAAATCCTAATACTCACATTATCGCATTGTGCTATATTTAGGATATAATCCCCTATTTGTTTTCAATCTCAACCTTAAAATATTTGGCATATCCTATGAATAAATGACTATTAATTTAGAATATCGATTAATTATAGGAGAATATAGAGATGCGAACATCATTAGCAAAAATTCTCATAGCTGAAGACAGTCCTGTTAATCAAAAGATTTTACTAAGAATGCTTAATCAGATTGGATATGATGCGGATGTCGTCTCAAACGGCTCAGAAGCTGTAGTAGCTGTGGAGTTAATTTCATACGATTTAGTATTTATGGATGTTCATATGCCTGTAATGGATGGAATAGAAGCAACAAAGAAAATTTTATCTTCACGTTGTGATAAGTGTTCTCCAAAAATAATTGCGCTTACCGCAGATGATACGCCTGATGACAGAAATAAATGTATCGAAGTTGGAATGGATGATTATATTACAAAACCTGTAAAACTCGAAGATGTAATCACAGTGCTAAAGTGTTGGGCGCATGTTGATATTTTACCCCCTGTGGATTCTAGTGTTCCTAATACATCGTTTGTAAATCCTCCCATCATTTATTCAATTGTTAATGCAGGATGACATGTCTAATATAGTTCATTCGTCAATTTTGTTGCTAATTTAGACGTACAGCGGGAAAATTTTACCACTAATCAGAAGTTTGCCCTATCTTGTTTTCAGTAATAACTTTTATGAACGCATTACTTGCCATTCATTATAAAATGTTTAATATTCTCGTATATAAGTGAGTTCTTTTACAGTGATCTGAAAAGGGGATATTGCATACAAGAGATATAAAACGATTTCTATATAGACAGAAATGAAGATGTGTTCTACCTATTTATTTTCAAATCAAAAAAGGCATAGAACTTAGAATAATTCTCTGCTGAAAAAATATAGGCAAGGAGGTTTATATGCGCGCAACGCATAAAGCAAATTTATTTATATTGCTGAGCTTGTTAATAGCAGTTGCCGCTATAGCCGTTCCCAGTTATTTATATTACCAATGGGAGCAAAATCATTTCAAATCGGATAAGTATTTTGAGCTTAATTCAATTGCCGAATTAAAAGTAAAACAAATTGCCGATTGGCGGAAGGAACGCCATTCGGATATTAATTATCTGTTTAACCATCCCTTTATACCAGAATTACTCGCTTCAGCACAACAATCTAAAACTTTCTCCTTAGCAAAGCGCCAGTTGTTTAATATTATGTTACCGATGTATAAGAATCAACGCTACCAAAGTATACAAGTTTTTGACGCGCGTGGTGAACGATTATTTGCTATACCCGATTTTGCAGAAACGCATTACTTAGAAATAAAAAAAGTTTTTGAAGAGACGAAAAAAGCCGGCAGACCAGTCGTTTCTGATTTACAAATGCACGAAGACCAAATAGTAATGTATTTAGCATCTGCATTTTTAAATAGCAATAATTCGGTTATTGGTTATATAGTTCTATATATAAATCCATTCATAGAATTGTACCCTCTTATTCAGTATTGGCCTGTACTAAGTCATACCTCAGAATGTCTATTAGTTGAAAGAGAGGGAAATAATGTATTGTGTCTGAATGAGCTTCGCCATAAAACTGGCGCTGCTTTAAATTTGCGTCTCCCAATTTCCGATGAACGATCGCCAGTCGCAATGGCTGTTCGAGGAATTGAAGGGGTGGTTGAAGGGATAGATTATCGCAGTGTTGAAGTGCTTGCGGCAATTAAAAAAATTCCACATTCCCCTTGGTTTATAGTTGTAAAAATTGATAAAGAAGA
>JBBIII010000048.1:0-20437 GCA_037446575.1 Ignavibacteriales bacterium | reverse complement strand
GAAAATCTTTTCAGGTTTTCTCCTTTTTTATTTTTTGTTAGCCCGCCATTTTTTTCGTATCTTACCAACATCATGAACGAAATTTCTCAAATAGAAGGTAAACCGCGCTGTCATTGCGGTGTTTTTGGTGTCTTCGGACACCCGGAAGCATCGGTATTTTGTTATTATGGGTTACTTGCATTACAACATAGGGGACAGGAAGCGGCTGGAATTGTTTCAAAAGAATGGTTAGAAAATAAAAAGAAATGGCGCTTTAATATACATAAAGGCGAAGGACTTGTTAACGATGTGTTTAAAGATGCTGAAATTTTACAAGTAGGATTAAAAGGCAAAGCCGCAATCGGACACAATCGCTATTCTACTACTGGTTCTGCAGATAACAAATCAAATATTCAACCTTTTGTCGTACACTATAAAAGCGGTAATCTTGCGCTTGCGCATAATGGTAATCTTACAAATTATAGAATCCTTAGACATCAATTACATAATGAAGGAACAATTTTTCAATCGACATCTGATAGTGAAATAATCCTACACCTTATTGCTCGAAGTAAGCACAAGGATCAAATCCTTCAAATTAATGAAGCATTGGATACTGTCGAAGGTGCATACTCAATTGTTATTCTGACCGATAATAGTTTAATAGCGGCGCGGGATACTCACGGATTTCGCCCGCTTGCGCTTGGCAAAGTTGACGGAGCATATGTAGTTGCCTCAGAAACATGCGCTTTCGATATAATCGGAGCTGAGTATATACGTGATGTAGAACCCGGCGAAATAATTGTTATTGATGACAATTCTATTGCAACTGGTGATATAAAATCATATTGGGCTTCAAAAAAATCTGCCACACCACATCATTGTATTTTTGAGTATATCTACTTCTCACGACCTGATAGTCGTGTCTTTGAGGAAAATGTCGATAAAGTAAGACGAAAGTTAGGTAAACTTTTAGCAAGTGAGAAACCGGTTGTTCCTGATTCAAAGGATGATAAGGTTATTGTGATTAATGTGCCCGATTCCAGCAATACTTGCACATTAGGTTATGTAAGTGAGAGTAATAAACAGGGATTGAACGTTAAACTTGAGCTTGGCTTGATCCGAAGTCACTATATCGGCAGAACATTTATTTCACCACAGCAAAATCATCGCGAAATAAAGGTAAAAACCAAGTTTAATACGGTAAAAGGTGTATTAAAGGGAAAAAAAGTTGTAATTGTTGACGACTCTATTGTTCGTGGAACAACATCAAAACAGTTAGTCAAACTTATTCGAGAAGCAGAACCAAAAGAAGTGCATTTCCGTGTTTCTTGCCCGCCGATAAAATTTCCATGTCATTATGGCATGGATTTTCCAAGCAGAGAAGAATTGATCGCAAATCAACTAAATGGCAATATCGAAGAAATCCGAAGAGAACTTGGCGTTGATAGTCTTGCCTATCTCCCTATGGAAAAGCTTCTGGCTTCTGCCCCCTCACAAGATGGAAGAAATTATTGTACTGCATGCTTTGATGGAAATTATCCTGTTCCGATTGATACTGAAGCTGTAAAAAATGAAAATGACCAATGATTATGCGCCATTATTTAACAATCTCAAATCTTCTTAGCATAAGCCGAATTTTTTTAATTATCCCGATTGGTTATTGCCTTATAGCTGATTTTCCATATCATCGTCTGTGGACTGTGGGAATTATTCTTATAGCAATTGCAACGGATTTCCTTGATGGTTATTTAGCAAGAAAACTTCATCAAGTAACAGATATTGGAAAAATTATAGACCCATTAGCTGATAAAATAGCTATAGGCGGTTATGCAATATTATTAGCTTGGATTGGCGAGCTTCCTGTGTGGTATCTTGTGATTATTTTATTGAGAGATATTTTAATTTTCTCGGGCGGATTATATATCCGACACAAAAAAAGAATTATTCCACAATCAAATATGCTTGGAAAAATAGCAGTAAATTTAATTGCGTTTGTATTGTTATTAGCGACCATCAGAATAGACGCTTTAGAGAAACTTTTAACATATACAATGTGGTTAAGTATAGCAGTAATGATTTATTCGGTGTGGATTTATTCTAAACGTTTGTTTATTGGAAGAAATATTGACATTGTGAAGTAATATGGGAATACTGAAAACAATTGAAAAGCTAACCACGGGACTTACGAAGACACGCGATTCGATTATCGGCAAAGTTCAACAACTCGTAATAAGTAAAAGTAAAATTGATGATCAGTTGCTAAGTGAATTGGAAGATATTTTAATCGCAGGTGATGTAGGTATCGAGACTACAAATATTATTTTAACTCGTTTAAAACACCGTGTAAAGGAAGAAAAATATGAATCTACTTCTCAGCTCATCACATTATTGAAAGACGAAGTTAATTCGATACTTATACGCGATACAGATAATAATGCGGTACTGCAAATTCCTGATAACATAACAAAACCGCATGTAATAATGATAGTGGGAGTAAATGGAGTTGGTAAAACAACTACAATTGGAAAAATGGCTTATCAATATAAGCAATCTGGTTATAAAGTCGTTATCGGCGCGGCAGATACTTTTCGAGCCGCCGCAAACGAGCAATTAGAAATATGGGCGCAACGAGCTAACGTAGATATTATTCAGCAATCTCAAGGTGCAGATCCTGCTTCAGTAGCATTCGATACTATAAATTCAGCAATCACTAAAGAAGCAGATGTTGTAATTATTGATACTGCGGGAAGACTCCACACAAAAACAAATCTTATGGAAGAATTGAAGAAAATTAAGCGAGTAATGGGAAAGCGATTGCCAGGCGCCCCGCATGAAGTTATGCTCGTGTTAGATGCAACTACAGGGCAAAATGGATTACAGCAAGTTAAATATTTTGCGGCTGCTGTTGACGTGACAGGACTTGTTCTAACAAAACTTGATGGTACTGCTAAAGGTGGTATTGTGCTTGCCATAGTAAACGAACTGAAAATTCCTGTTAAATTCATTGGTGTTGGTGAACAAATAGACGATCTACAGCCGTTCAATATAAAGGAATTTGTCGATGCGTTATTTGAGAACTAATTTTTCATTGTCGAATGAAAAGATAGTATGTTTTCTGAAGAATTAATAAAGCGAACCAAAGAGATGTCTATTACTGTTATCCGGTTGGTTACTTCTTTGCCGAATTCAATATATCTCAATTTGATAACCAAAGAAAAAGGAGAAATAATTTTGAGAGAAATCTTTGAATTAGTTGCAATATTTGCCGCATCAGCAAAAACAGCTAAACTAAATCACAAGTGATAATTTTATAAATAATCAATTGCCAATCAGCAATAGGAAATTCAAAAACCTTGTCATCCAAAATTAAAATATTATCCCCTGAAATATCAAACAAAATTGCCGCTGGTGAAGTAGTTCAGCGTCCAGCATCTGTTGTTAAAGAGTTAATTGAAAACTCACTCGATGCGAATGCAACTAGAATTAGTATCACAGTTAAAGATGCTGGGAAATCACTAATTCAAGTAATTGATAACGGCGATGGAATGTCTGAACAAGACGCTTCATTATCATTTCGCAGGCACGCGACAAGTAAAATTAAAACTTCTAAAGATTTAGAGTCTATTAAAACTTTAGGATTTCGTGGCGAAGCGCTTGCTTCAATTTCGGCTGTTTCACAAGTCGAACTAAAAACACGGACAGAAGATGATGACCTTGCTACGCTGATACGAGTAGAAGGAGATGAGGTCAAAGAAAAATCAAAAACGGCTATGGAACGTGGCACTAGTACAACAGTTCGCAATCTTTTTTATAATACGCCTGCCCGACGTAATTTCCTAAAAACTCGACAAACCGAACTTAAAAACATTACCGATGTTGTAATTCGTATGGCTATAGCATTTCCGCAGATTGAATGGCATTATTCAAGCGATGATGAAGTGCTGTTTAATTTAAAAAATCAATCTATTGATACACGAGTAATGGATGTTGTCGGAAAAACGCAATATGACTCATTGATAAAATTTAGTGAGTCAACTGAATTATTGGAAGTCAGTGGATTTATTGGCAGACCAGATTATGCCCGCAAATCAAGAAATGAACAATTTATTTATTTAAACAATCGGTTTATTTTCAGTAAAATGATCAACCATGCTGTTTTTCAAGCATACGGACATTTATTGGTAAAAGGTTCTTTTCCGTTCTTTATATTGTTTCTTAAAATTGATCCACAAAAGATAGATGTTAATGTGCATCCATCAAAAATGGAAGTGAAGTTTGAAAATGAATCTAATATTTATCGCATTATTCTATCTATCGTCCGAAAAACTCTTGCGGCAA
The DNA here is from genome assembly GCA_037446575.1 of Ignavibacteriales bacterium. Classification (GTDB taxonomy): domain Bacteria; phylum Bacteroidota; class Ignavibacteria; order UBA10030; family UBA10030; genus JBBIII01. The sequence goes on along the minus strand of JBBIII010000048.1, from coordinate 16,117 downwards.
ACGACTTGATTCCTGCTATCTCTTTTAACGATGGAGATGCAATATCATCAATTGAATCTAAAATTCAATTCAGCGGAAGCCCTTGGAAGAATAGAGACGAAAATCAAAACAGCGCGCCTATTTTTCGGATAAAACCAGATTTACAAAATATCGAGTCAGCTATTCCATCAATTCCAAACATTATAGGACTTGAGGAATCGACATCTCAGCTTTCCGCTGATTTACAATTCGATCATAGGCAAAAAACGCAATCATTAAATCGCATTCTTTCTCAGCAAATGCCTGGTGAACACGCACCAGATAATAGACCAATCTGGCAGTTGCACAATAAATATATTATTTCACAAATACATAATGGGTTGATAATAATTGATCAGCATGTTGCTCACGAAAGAATATTATATGAGCGTGTATCGGCTAATTTTGAAAATAGCTTGCCATCATCGCAACGGCTTTTATTTCCAGAAACAATTGAACTAAATGCAAGCGATTATTCGCTTGTAAAAGAACTTTTATCGTCCTTAACTCAGTTAGGTTTTGATATGAGATTGTTCGGAAAAAATACGATTCTGATAGATGGAATTCCTGCCGATGTAAGAATTGGAAATGAAAAGAAAATATTGCAGGAAATATTGGACGAGTTTAAGAATAACGAAAACGCTGGAATTAAGGATATACATGATAACTTAGCAAAATCATTTGCATGCAAAGCGGCAATAAAAGCTGGCGATAGATTAAATATAAATGAGATGCTTGTATTAATAGAACAATTGTTCCTAACTAAAATGCCTTATATATGTCCACATGGAAGACCTGTTATTATTAAAATTCCATTAGAGGAGCTGGATAAACGATTTGGAAGAACATAATGATTGTTTGCCGCAATATGACTAAGGAGAGAAACCTAAAATGAAAAAGAAATTACTTAGTATTTTACGTTTATTCCGATTTGCGCAGTGGCTTAAGAATACATTCATATTTGCGCCATTAATATTTTCTAAACATTTATTCGATCTAACATATTTATGGCATGCAGTTCTCGCCTTTATTGCTTTTTCTCTAACATCGAGCGTTGTTTATATCGTCAATGATATTGTAGATAAAAGGGTCGATAAATTGCATCCGGTAAAACGAAATCGCCCCATAGCTTCAGGTATTATTAAACCGGCTGAGGCACTTATAGTTATCGCAGTAATTATTTTTGTTATTATCCAGTTGTTGCCTTTTTTAAACATCAGATTTTGGTACACAGTTGCTATGTATGCATTACTTAATTTAGCGTACTCGTTTTGGTTAAAGCAAATCGTGTTGGTCGATGTGTTTATTATTGCATCAGGTTTTATGTTGCGCGTTCTTGCAGGTGTATTTGCAATTGAAGTAGTAATATCTTCGTGGTTAGTTCTTTGCACACTTTTTATTTCAGTTTTTCTTGCAGTCTCCAAACGTCGCGGAGAAGTAAATTTAATGTCTGTCGTAGAATCCTATGAAGTAAGGCCTGTTCTGAAATATTATGAAGTCAATTTTATAGATCAAATGATGACGGTTGCAGCCGCCGGTGTTACAATTTCTTACGCACTTTATACTGTAGCAGATCGCACGATAAGCACTTTTAAGACTGAAAATTTAATATTTACTACAATGTTTGTGTTGTTTGGAGTTTTTCGATACATTTTTCTGATGAGAAATAGAAAAACTGACGACAACCCAATGCATATTCTTTTAAGCGATAAACCAATTGTTCTGAATATTCTATTTTGGTTTATTTCATGTGTAATTATTATTTATTCACAAGAATTTAAAAATTGGATATTTTAAATGAAGCTTCCTGAACCTAAACATCCTGTTAAACTAAATAACTTGCCATACTCTAAACCTAAAGTTGCTGTAATCAAGACTACGCCTACAACAATTTTGGACGATGTTCAACGCGCAATGGATTTGACGGATGTTAAAACAGCGTTTAAAACTAATACAACGACTATATTAAAAGATAATATTTCGTGGCATTATCCATTCCCAGGCGCTAATACAACTCCCTGGCAATTGGAAGGAACAATTCTTGGTTTTAAGAAAAATGGATTTGATAAGCTCGTATGTGTACAAAATAAAACAGTTGTTACCGATGCATTCAAAGGTGAAGACTTAAATAAATACAAATCGTTATTTAAGAAGTATGAAATTCCTGTGCTTTTTAATTTTAAAGAAACAGATATGAAGTGGATTGAGTACAAACCGAAATCATCCATGCTTGTTTTAGATCAAATTTATTCCGATGGGATAAAAATTCCAGATTATTTTTTCGGGAAGAATATAGTACATTTGCCAACTGTTAAATGTCATATTTATACGACGACCACCGGTGCAATGAAAAATGCATTTGGCGGATTATTAGCTACGCATCGTCATTATACGCATTCATGGATACATGAAACGCTTGTAGATCTATTAGCAATACAGAAAGAAATACACACCGGAATATTCGCTGTTATGGATGGAACTACAGCAGGCAACGGACCCGGTCCGCGAACAATGATACCTGTTGAAAAAAACATAATCCTCGCAAGCGCAGATCAGGTTGCGATTGATGCGGTTTCAGCAAAAATGATGGGTTTCGATCCGTTATCAATCAAATATATTAATCTCGCACATCAAAGCGGTTTAGGTTGTGGAAATCCACGCGAAATACAAATCGTAGGCGATGATATTTCGAGAGAAAATTGGAATTTTTCGGTGGGTGATAATTTAGCGAGTATGGCTGGCGATATACTCTGGTTCGGATTTTTAAAAAAATTGCAGGCATTATTTTTCCGAACACCTTTGGTTAATTTGTTTATTTTTGGCTCTGAGTTTTATCACGATTATTATAGATGGCCTATTAAAGATCGGCGAATATTCCAGAGGTGGCTGAAAGAATCGCAGTGGGGGCATTTATTTAGTTCTTATCCATCCTCAGAATAAAACCTACGTGTTTATGAAAATCACTTCAAGAATGCGAGCAGAAATGTTTCTGCTCTCGATTACGATTATTTGGGGAAGCACTTTTGTTCTAACAAAATTTATTCTTGAAAGCGCTTCTCCATTTCTTTATATAACAATTCGATTCGGAATTGCATCTATTCTTTTTACAATTCTATTTTTTAATAAAATAAAAACAATCAATTACGAGAGCGTATTAAAAGGATCTGTTTTAGGAATTTTACTTTTTATCGGGTTTGCTACTCAAACCATAGGTCTTCAGTACACTACTGCTTCAAAATCAGCTTTCATCACCGGCTTAATGGTTGTATTCACTCCATTGTTTCAAGTACTAATAGAAAAAAAAGCGCCTAAATTAGGAAATATTATTGGTGTAGTTCTTGTAGCAATTGGATTGTATTTTTTAACATCACCGCAAGGTTCTGAATTTAATTTTGGCGATGGTCTTACTTTAATCTGTGCCATTACCTTTGGCCTTTATATTGTATATCTTAATGTATATGGAAAAACTTGCGATCCAGCGCACTTAAGTTTTATGCAATTTATTATAACCACATTGATGGCGGCTATAATAATTCCTTTTTTTGAAGAACCCTTTTTACAACTAAGTCCGAATTTTGTGTTAAACCTAATCTACTTATCGATAATGCCAACGGTTTTAGCTTTATATATAATGGCTAAATATCAACGTTTTACTACGCCTACACGAAGCGCTATTATATATTCAGCAGAACCGCCAATAGCCGCAATTTTTGCTTTCTATGTTATCGGTGAACGATTAGGATTAAGTGGAATTGGAGGCGGCGTTTTAATCTTTATCGGGTTATTGTTTTCAGAATTATCAGATTTGATTTTTAAGAAAAATAGTGAGTATGATTAGAATGATTAGTATGAAAAGTGAGCTTTATCATAATTGAATTGCACTTAGATTTATATTATTGTGTCAAGATTGTTATTCAAATAAATTTCTTTAATAAAAAAATATTTTAACATATACTTGCGAATTTAGAAACCAAAAACTATATTCATTTAGATGATTAATCCAAAAAAAGTCATATTCATTATTATCATTTGTGTTGTGGCATCTTCAATTTGCTTTGCACAAAAAACACCAATAAAAGAAGGTACATTGGGAGCAAAGCAATGGGGCAATGTAATAAGAGTATCTTGGATAAGCGAATCTGAAGATGGGGTTAGTAACTTTGAAGTGTATAGAAGTACTTCAAAAGAAAGTTCAATCGGAGTGTGCATTAAAAATAAAATAACTCCAAGAGGAAGCGGGAGTATGTACACTATAGAAGATAATTGTGATTTGCTAAAAACAGAGGCTAGTATCTATTATTATAAAATTAAGACAATATATACAGATGGCTCGGCAATTTTTAGCGATGCAATATCCACGGTATATTATGGAGCTAGCTCTACACCAAAGCGTACATGGGGTAGCATTAAAGCTATGTTTCGATAGGGTGGTGTTAATGAATCAATTACCAGAGTTCAGGCGATACGTTAATATCGCTTTTTTTATTTTTAGATAATATTATGCGTTCAATAATTCTTGCCTCTCAATCACCTCGTAGAAAAATTTTACTCAAACAGATTGGATTTAAGTTTCGAGTTATTCCGAGTAAAATTCCAGAAGTGATAAATAAAAAACAAACTTACACGCAAAATGCGAAACGGATCGCTTTGGAAAAAGCAATATCTGTCGCAAACAGATTTAAAAAAGGGCTTGTAATTGGCGCTGATACTTTTGTTGTTCTTAATCATCATATTTTAGGAAAGCCATCTTCAAAAGAAGACGCGAGAAGAATGCTAAGGTTGCTTAGCGGGCGCGAGCATTCAGTGTATTCTGGGTTTGCGATTTATGATAGCAAAACAAAAAAACATGTAGAGGGTTGTGAAAAAACGAAAGTAATATTTAGAAACCTGAATGAAACTGAAATCGAACAGTATATTGCCTCAGGTGCGCCTATGGATAAGGCAGGTTCGTATGGAATTCAAGACGATTATGGCGCGGTTTTCATAGAAAAAATTAATGGTTGCTTTTATAATGTGGTAGGATTTCCGCTTTCAAGTTTTTACATAGCTTTCCATAAATTTATAAAAGAGTTAGAAAAATAAAAATTTAGATAAATATTTATACAAAAATATAGTGATTAGAAAAAAATAAAAAAACCCGTTGAAATATTTGGTGGTTCAACGGGTTTTGCTATTAATATGAATCTTAATTACGCAGTTTTTGCAACTTTAACGGCTTGCAAACCTTTTGGTCCTTGCTCAACGTCGAATTGCACTTTTTCACCTTCAGAAAGTGATTTGTACCCATCTCCGTTGATAGATTTATAATGCACGAATACATCTTCACCACTTTCTCTTTTGATGAAGCCATAACCCTTTGCATTATTAAACCATTTTACTGTACCCAGTTCCATGCATATATCCTCTTCATTCGTTGAACAATCACACCGAAACATTGTCTCAAATCCTTTCTAATGTAACATTTACATCTTTATTGTTCAGCTTTTAAAAATTACTCGCCTGAAGCGGTACAGCAGCTAAAACAAATAGCGATGAAACAAAAAACGGTGCAGTTAATTACGCACAAATATTACAATTTGGTGTACTAAAATGCAATAGCACTACAAAAAAAATACTTTATTTTGATAAACCTCACTTATGAAGTGCAATTAAAAAAATGCAAAATATTTTAAAAAAATGAGAAAAACGGCATTTTATTGCTTCTAATTGAGGGAAACAAATAAATTTTTCAATCTGTTTCTGCAAGCCAAATGCTATAATCTTCTGTTGTTGGTTTGATTTCTGTTAATTCGGGGGTTGTTTTTCGCGACAGAATATTGATACCTTCCTCAGAAAATCCGAACATTTCATCTAAAGAAAAGATGCGTTCAAATGCAGTGGGTTCAAAATATTCTTTAAACTTATGAGTAGCCTCATGCAGACGTGTTAAGTAAAATGATGTATTTTCATCAGGATGATTCGGATCCCATTCCTCAATCAATTTGGAATAATTGGAAATGATGGGGTCTTTTTCTGTTCCAGTAATGTAATAGGATATTTTTGTATTTGCTTCTACATAGATGCTTGAACGGATTGCCGCTTCTAAAGCAGGAGATGAAGAATTGCTCTCTTTCTTTTTTTCATCCATATAAGTATTTGTGTTGCATTTTGTAATTTCAACTCGACAGAAATCAAGCGGAGACCATTGGTGTTTAACAATTTGTGTATATGCAGTAGCATAAGCGTGATGTAATCTTTTCAGATCATTCGTAAGAAGGCATTCTATAAAACGTTGAATGAATACACGTAAGAATTTTTCCATCCCACGGGATATTAAGTTATTTCCTTTAATTATTAAATTGTCATTATAATCTAAAAGCGCATAATTGTTTTTTCTGTAACTTAGCATATTTTTATAGCGTTGACTTAAAGCAAGTTTTACTCCATCAGGAAGCGAAGATGAAATTCGATTTATAAAATTTTCTTCATTGGTTGCACCTGTAATATTATTTGGTGCAGTAATAAACAGGGCGTGTCCATCCGTATGAATGACATTTGCATTGAATAGTTCTAGTTGATGTAAAATATCTTTCAAAACCTCTCGACTTTTTACTGCTAAATATTCAGCTTGCTCAAGGTCATTGAATAACCCTTTAGAATAACCAAGATAAATGTGTAATGAATCAATCAGACTTTTAATGGATTTGATCTTGGAAGCAATCATTGAATTATACGTTGATGAAGATTGCGTTGTTTTATTGCTATTGAGCTTTGCTGAAAGTTCTGAAATTAATTGTTGGAAAATATTTAATGAATCAGTTCTAGGTTTAATAGCCTCCTTTTGTATAAGAGTTATAAATAATCCTTCCACCTCTAAATATAGGACGTTTGAAAAAACACCTGTATAAAATATATCTGAAGATAATGCAACGCTTTTTGAACCTTCTGACGGTTTTGGAAGGGAATGTTTATTTTGTATATATGCTCTTAGCATTAATGATTCGATACGAGCTGGCGCTCCGCTATGAACTAACATCCGTAAATTTAATGGGCAGATCTGAATCAAGTTGAACCAGAAGGGCAATAATAAATCGCTAAGTTTTTGAGTTATCTCTGTCCGATATATTGATAATTCTTTAACTGAGTTAGTATGGTCTCGCCACAATTCCGAAATATGACTGGCATTTTGTATTTTATTTAAATCAAGTGGAATTTCGAAATGCTTCGCTGATGAGAATAATCCTATGGTTTGTTCGCTTTTTTTAATTTCTAGCGCCGATTCAACCAACGAACGCGTATCTACCAAGTTTCTTCCAAATACTTCATAGCTTGACCATTCACTATCGATAAAACCTACTGGATTAAAACCGCTGGGCGTTCGCAAAACATTTTCGCTTCTACCAATTGCCAAAGGAATCTGTTGTCGTTCAGATGCTCTATTTAATGCCGGTAATATTGTGCCAAATAAATCAAATCCTTCAATTATATCAGGATCAATTTCATTAATTATATTTATAAATTTAAGAAGCGCCTTTTTTTCGTCTTGGCGATGCGTTGATATGGAATACTTCTTTCCTTCATTCGTTAAAACTGAAATAACGAGAATCTTTTCTTGCGCTTTTTTACCGGTCGATTTTTTGATTAACGATTTTGTTGTAGTGATATCAAGAAAAACTCGTACAATCTGGTTAAATTCCATTCCTTTAAAAAAGGTTATACCCGATTGTAAAAGAAATTGGCGAATCGGATTATTTCGTATGTATAATTCTTCAAGTTCTTGATATGAAGAAATGTTGAGAGCCCTGGTTTTATTATAGACGCGCAATATAAAACCGATTGCTTCCCACATTTCATTCCATCTAGTAAAAGCTGCGATAAAACGGTAGTAATTATTACCCGTTAGTTCCTTTAACCAAAATTTTTTGGGAAACTCTTTTAGAAGAGAATCGTCGGATAGAAAGAAGAAGGGGAAGAATTCTACATCTTTATGTAAAACCTTCCCCTCAATTCTTGTAAATAACCTAATTGTTTGGTCGTTTAACTGTTGAATTGCAACTACATGCTCTTCGGGATTATGTCCATAGAGCAAAGCATTCATTTATTATTTCTTTATTTTTTCCAAATCCATAAAAGGTCTTAACAGATCAATCGGAACGGGAAAAATTGTTGTAGAGTTATTTTCCGTCGCGATTTCCCGTAATGTTTGCAAATAGCGCAAAGTTAAAGCGCTTGGCTGTTCGCTGAGAACTTTAGCCGCATCGGACAGACGCTGAGACGCTTGGAACTCGCCTTCTGCGGCAATAACCTTAGAACGACGTTCGCGTTCAGCTTCAGCTTGCTTTGCCATTGCGCGCTGCATTTCTTGAGGCAGATCAATTTGTTTTACTTCGACATTTGACACTTTAATTCCCCAAGGTTCGGTATGGCTGTCTATTATTTGTTGAAGTTTCTGATTAATTTTTTCTCGCTGTGAAAGTAAGTCATCTAATTCAGATTGACCCAGCACACTTCTAAGAGTTGTTTGTGATAATTGTGAAGTTGCAAAAAGATAATTTTCAACTTCAACAATTGCTTTTTCAGGATCAATAACCCTAAAATATACAACAGCATTTACTTTAATAGATACGTTATCCTGTGTAATAATATCCTGAGGCGGCACATCCATAACAACAGTACGTAGACTTACTTTTAACAATCTATCAATAAAGGGCAATAGGACGATAATCCCCGGTCCATTTCCCTGACCGCCCGGATTCATAATGGCTTTTGCTAATCGGCCAAAACGAAAAATTACTGCGCGTTCATATTCTCTAAGAATACGAAATGTATTTGGTATTAGAATTATCAGTAATAAACCTACTACAAATAACAACATCATAATTGATTGCATATTGGTTCTCCTTAATGTGGATTTGACAAACGGCTAATTTTTAATTTCAATTTTTCTATACCTGTTATTTGGATTTGTTCGCCCTTAGAGATATTGCCGTCTATTGATTCAGCATTCCATATTTCGCCGTGAACCCGAACCATGCCAATTGGATTAATTTCTGTTAGGGCTTCGCCAATTTCTCCTACTATTCCTTCAATGCCCGTGCTTGGTTTCCTTTTTAATATTCTTAGTCCATAACCAAGAACAAATGCGAAGAACAAAGTAGAAATAGCAACGCTAAGTATAATGACTGTTAGTGATATTTCGACAAATTCGAGCATACTAGAGGTTCTAATCAACATAATTGATCCCAAAAATAATGATATTACTCCGCCAATCGTAAGCATACCGTGGCTTGTAATTTTAAGTTCAAGTAAGAACAAAATAATTCCGAAAATCATTAGCGCAAGTCCAGCATAATTTATAGGCAATGTATGCATCGCATAGAATGCGAGTATCAAACATATAACACCCACAACGCCGGGGAAGATTGAGCCCGGATTGTAAAGTTCTAACATCAAACCAATAACGCCGAGTTGGAAAAGAATTATTGCTAAATTGGGACTGCTAAGCAAATCTAATATTTTCTCAGCCCAATCCATCTCGACGACATCAATACTTGCATTTTTTGTCTCAAGAGTAATTGTACCGCTTACAGTTACTACTTTCTTTCCGTCAATTTGTGCAAGCAGGTCGTTTAAATTTTTTGCTACAATGTCAATTACATTGGTATCCAACGCTTCAGTTTCTGTAATAGACTGGCTTTTACGGACTGCGTCTTCCGCCCATTTTAGATTTCGTTGCCTTTTTTCAGCAATAGTGCGGATAAATGCCGCCGCATCGTTCGTAACTTTTTCAGCCATTACAGAGTCCATTTTACCTTCAAGGTTAACAGGATGTGCGGCGCCGATGTTTGTTCCCGGAGCCATTGCGGCAATATGTGCCGCCATTGTAATAAAAACACCCGCTGAACCTGCATGTGACCCTGGCGGTGATACATACACTACTATTGGAACTTTTGATTCGAGAAATGTGCTTACAATAACCCTTGTAGATTTTAATAAACCGCCAGGAGTATTAAGTTCTACAATTAAGCATTGCGCTTTTTTATCTAATGCCTCTTCAATCCCTCTTTCAATAAAAGCCGTAGCCGCTGGATTGATTGCGCCATCGAGCTTAATTACTACAACTGATTGAGTATAAGTTAAACTTGTTGCTAAAAATAGAAGAGTAAAAGCGTACACTATAACGTTGCTCATTCTTATTTCTCCTACTACATAATTCATGTAGATTTCGAAACCTTTAACAAATATAAACCTACGCCGAATGAACTCAGTATAACTATAATATCTATAATCATCCAATACGTACTGTTATTAATTAACAATCCAACAACTGTCAACAAACCTACAATGATTAGAAGAGAGCCGCAAAGTTTTAAATTTTTCATATAGATTTTTTGTAATCAGTGCAATGAAATATAAGTTGATAAAAGATAAATAAACCTATATAAAATAGCAAAACCAGCTAAGATTTAGATTAATTGAAGTATTATTTTGAAACGTATTTCCTTTACTTTTTAATTCTGGCTGTCTTTATTACTGCATCAAAAGCAGGTTTTGGTTGATAATTTCTATCGAACAAAAGCGGATAATTAGTGCGCCCTTGAATGGGCCAATAATTTAACCACGAAATTTTATCATAGACGCCCCAAATTGTAACGCGGCTTATTTTTTCTTTATGAGTGATTAATTGAGAAAAAAGTTCAGCGTAGCGATCTGCAAGTTTATATTGCATAGAGTCAGGCAAGCCACTTACAAAGGGATTAAGTTCTTTTTGCAATTCAGCATTTACGCTGATATCGGCGCCCATGTATTCGAACGACCTTGGGAGTAAATCTACATCCATTTCTGTTATCATCACTTTTACACCTAAAGCCGCTATCGAGTCTATAAAAGCGTCAAGCTCTTCCTTATTTGGAAAGTCCAATCCCCAATGACCTTGAATGCCGACTGCATCTATGCGTATTTTTTTTGCTTGTAGTTTTTTAACCAAACGCACAACTGCATCTCGCTTTGCAGGAAATTCTAACGAATAATCGTTATAGTATAATTCAGCATTTGGGTCTGCTTCTTGCGCATATTCAAATGCTTTACAAATAAAATCATCTCCAATAGTTTCAAGCCATTTTGTTTTTTTCAACGAACCGTCATCAGCGAGCGCCTCGTTCACAACGTCCCAGCCATGAACCTTTCCTTTGTAGCGTCCCATTACTGTAAAAATGTGATCCCTCATACGTGTAAGCATAGCATCTCTGCTTAATAATTTCTTGTCATTATCGAAGAATGCCTTATTGTCCATTTGATGGTGCCATATAAGCGCATGACCGATTATGAACATATTATTTTTTAAACCGAACTCCACAAATTGATCAGCTTGCTTGAAGTTATAAGTATTCAATTCAGGATGGATGCGAATCCATTTCATATCATTTTCTGCAGTTATCGAATTAAAATGCTCTTTAACAATTTTAGTCGCTTTTGCATCTTGTCCGGTTACCGTAGCAGTGTTAACAGCCGTTCCTATTAAAAAATGTGATTTGAACTCATCTTTAAGAAAAGATTGACCGATACTGAGATTGAAGATCGCCGCTACCAATATTGCGGATAGAGCACATTTGCCTTTAATATTCGAATATAATTTCATTAAATAAGTCCTTATTACAAATATTTAAAATATTTTGTTGATGTTTAAATTAGGTTCTATTTTTTTGACGTTAATGATAATGTTGTAACTGAGTTTGCAGGTATCTTCAATTTGGTTTTACCAGTGTAGATGCCTACATATTTGCAATTTTCTTCCTTACTCGATCTATAAATTTCCCCTTTAGCGATCTTGAAATTATCGAAAGCGAGGTTAAGGGATATATCAGTGTTTTCGGTTGTATTAATAATAACGGCAGTAAGAATGTTGTTGTCCGGATTAACATAGGCAGAAATTCTCAAACCTGTGTTATTGGTTGATGCTTCCACGCGCTGCCAATCGGAATGAATAAACGCTGAGTATTGTTTGAATGTGTAATACGTTGGTTTGATAGTGTACGTATCCGCGTCATCCATACTTATTAAAGCAGTCCCTTGACCCCAGAATAAATCCCAGTATAAATAAGATGCCGCGTTCATAATAGTCAAAGAATTATGCATCACAAGCGCTGTGTTAAGCGCGTCTTCCCAAGTTCCCGGCTCATCTTCGAACTCTGTTTGGAATACCGGTTTGTTTCCAAGTTGAGAAACAAAATTATTGAAACTAGTCATGCTCGGAATAAATCTATCAGGAGCAGAACCGCATCCGCTACAGTCGTAAAGATGAGTGGCTATACCGTAAAATTGTGACTTGTCTTTTAAGTATCCGGCATATCTTTTTGCATTGCCTAAGCTGGATGTTTCGGATGCAAGCATTTTTGGCATTTTAGTCCCCATTTCAGCATTTAATTTTTTCCAGACTGTTTCGTAAGCTTTATCGTAAGCGGCAATGCTTGTATCTACAGTTTCGGAAGGTGTGAATATACAAGAATTCCATGGCGCTTCATAATCGGGTTCGTTCTGAAGATTAATATAATCTACATTGACATTCGATTGAATACAGGCAATTATACTGTTATACCACCAATTAGCATAATCATCATAAACAAATTTTCCATTTATTTTTTTTAAAGTTCCGCCAATTATATTTCCATTACTTTTGAGATATGGTGGAGGCGACCATGAAGAAATCATAATCTTCAAATCTCTGTTAAGAACCGCTTCCCCTTTCTTTGCTACTTCCATTGTTTCGTTAAATGCCTCTTTATCTACATCATAGTAATTGCCAATGCGGAAAATATCGAGTCCGAGTTCTTTAAAGAGTAAATTAAAAAGTTCGTCTTTCTTTTTGTGGTTTAATAAATTTTTTGTGTACCACGCGCCAGAAGCTCCAAAACCTTCAATTTTTTGATGTCTCTTGTTGATTTTAATAGCGCCTTTTGCAGTTGGTTTTGCAGGTATTACTTTGGGAGCGTCAATTTCAGGGCCAAATACGCTTGCATCATCGACATAAAAATTTACGCCTGGCGCAGGACCCTCGAAGTACACATCTAAAACAGCCAAAGTGCCTGTAATTTTTAAAACAAATTCACCTGAAATTTGCACCCATTCACTGTCGTTTGCAGCGCCGCGTGCAACTCCTATATATTTAGTTCCGCCATCGTCCTGTTGCTCAACAGTAACGGCGATGGTATCGCTCTTTGCATTATCAAGTCGTACCCATCCTGATATTTTATAAACTTTCCCCTCAATCAATTTTCCAAATATTGATTGCTTTACTCCCTGCCAATTCATTAATCTATTTATGACTTTAATTGCTCCTGTGCCGCTGTGAACAGGAGATGAAACATGTTCAATTGCGCAAGTCCGATCAAACCAATTACTTACGCCTCTTTCAAATCCGGGATTTGCTAATACATTACCGTCGCTATATGCTAATGAAAATGATAGAGTCATTAGAAGAAACGAAATAATGAAATACATTTTTCTATACATTTTTTACTCCTTAAGTATTTTATATTCCTATAAAGATTTCAGCTTATTTAAAATTTATTGACTACCTAACTATTTCTTTTCTGCTGAATTTTTGGAAGTAATTCAAGCAAGTGTCTCGCCAAATTTCGGCGTCTATTTTATGTTGTGCTAATTTGTTTTTTACATGTAAATAAATTTCTGAATCTATTGCCGGCTCAATAGAATTCCAGTCAATTATCATCTTATCGACATAATCCGTCCCGGAGTAATACTTGATACAAAGCTCATCCCATAAGGAATATCCGGATTTCATTTTGTAATTCCATGGAAGATGGTGAAACCAAAGTAAATATTTTTCAGGGCAAGTTTTAATATTGTCTAATGTTTCGCGCAACGGTGAAAAATATTGGCTTGTTGCATTACTTCCTGAAGAACTACGGTTATATCCAATCCCATTTGTATCTGCGCGATGGTAATATGTTGATGTCCAATCTTCACGTCCTTGATCGTGCGAAGGTTGTGGGCCATAATGAAATCCTTCTTGCATTATATGGTGTAATCCTAAAGGCGTCATGTAATTTACGCAAGCTTCCCACGAACCTAACATCATATTTGTTATTGTTGCAATTGCTTTAGGTTCATGCGTTAACGACATTTTTATCCAATCATCAGCAATTTGCTCTGACGTAATCGAATAATCCCAAGCCAACCTTCCGTAGGCGAACCAATTTGCTTGTGCAAAAATATGTCCGCACCAATTTCTGTCATCTCCAATATTTGCAACGCCTGCAATTCCAGTCATTTTGTATTTGTGAAGACCGCCATCCACAATTGAAGCCAATGTTGAACCTTTTCCTTTTGCATAAGTATCGAATTCTAAATATTCTTTCCACATCGGGGCAAGATAAACAAGATGCGTAGAATGACCAAGATATTCTTGCGTAATTTGAAGTTCTAACATCAACGGAGTTTTAGGCATAGCGCCAAAGAGCGGTAGAACAGGTTCGCGTGGTTGAAAATCAATTGGTCCGTTTTTAGCTTGCACAAAAATATTTGGCAAGAATTTGCCATCGTGTGGAACAAATTCCTTATAAGCTCGCTTTGCGCGGTCGGGGTCAACTTCAGCGTCATAAACAAATGCGCGCCACATTACAATTCCGTTGAACGGCTTTAACGCTTCGGCAAGCATATTCGCGCCATCGGCATGAGTTTTTCCGTAGTCTTGCGGACCAGGCATGCCTTCCGAATTCGCTTTTACTAAAAATCCCCCAAAGTCCGGAATTAATTTATAAATCTCTTTTACTTTATCCTTCCACCATTGTCTTACTTCAGGAACAAGCGGATCTGATGTTGGCAGATTTCCAATTCCCCCTTTTCTATTATGTTCTAAAGCAAACTGCGCTGAAATAGGTGATGAAAAGTTGATTGATAGAAAAACTTTAATTCCAAAAGGACGAAAGACATCAGCAAGTATTGCGACTTTTTTTAGATTTTCGGGGCGTAAAATATTTGGGTTTGCATTGACATTGTTTAGCACAGTTCCATTTATCCCAATTGAAGCGTTTGCTCGAGCATAGTCGGAGTAACGACCATCAATTTTATCCGGCAGTTCATCCCACCGCCACAATGATTTTCCGGCATATCCTCGTTCAACAGTACAATCTAAATTATCCCAATGATTAAGCAATCGATATTGTATTTTTGGTTTAGAAATGATATTTATATTCTTAATTTGCTGATTTGTTTGAAGCAACCGTAAAAAATGGAAAGTTCCGTATAAAAGCCCAATATCGTCATTAGACGCAATTATTATTGATTTTGCAGCCGACTTAATTATATAACCTTCTTTATCTACAGATTTTAGCGGGAGTGTTTTACTGATCTTATTTATTGATTTTGAATTTAATGGTGTGCCAATTATTAATCTGCCGGATTTATTTGATTCAAGAAAAGGAACTTCTTTGTCTAACATAATTGGCAAACTTTGCTTTAATTCGTTGCGAATTATTTGGCAGGTCTCCGATTTTCCTTCGATATCAATAAAGGAAATTTTTTGTCGATACTCTTGTAACTGCCGACTATCTGTCACCTTTTGATATTTGAGCCAGAGTTTATAACCATCATCTGCATAAGTAAAGTAATAAAAACTAATTGTAACTATAACAATTAGAATTAAATATGAGTTTTTCGTCTTTATCATTTTTATATCTGAAATTATTTGATAGAGTCTTCTAAAAACTTTTAATTAATTATTGGTTATTACTGAGCATTTTTCTGTGAAATAGCGGTAACATTATCAAATAGAGAAATAATTTATTCCAAGAGACATCTGAAAAATTTGGGAATCCATTCCTTCGGAACAATTATTTATTCTTTTATACTAGCACATTATTTCAAAAAGCTGATAACTGATTAAATACATAACATTGCGTTCGTTGCGTCGTTGCGAGAACTAATATTTCAGAAGTCTCTCCAAAATATAATCAGCAAAGTAGTCGTAGCTTTTAGCATTGTCATACTTTGTATAGCGAATGTATTCATTATTTTAAACAGATGAAAAAGCTTCTGACTACCAATTAAAGAATTCAAAGGCAAAACTCATATACTTTGCGGAAAGGGAGGGATTCGAACC
>JBBIII010000047.1:0-20852 GCA_037446575.1 Ignavibacteriales bacterium | reverse complement strand
ACGCAGAACAGGAATGGAAAGTAACTAAAAAAGGAAGTGATCCGGAGTTTATTGAACTTTAGGAAAATAAGCCCCACATCACCAAAAAAAATTTTTACAGTGTAGAAAATATTTTTTAATAAACTTAAAAAACATCTTGACAATATATATATATATATATATATATATTCCTTGCACAGTAGCAAAGTAAAGTAACGAGGTATTGCTTTCTAACAGCTATTGTTTTTAAAAATACTTTTAATAACATTTACTATAACTATTTAAGGAGGTCGTTATGAGAAAAATTATTATCATTGGGTGCATTGGAATTCTATTGAATTCCTTTATTCTTGCTCCGCGGGCAGTGGCAAAACCGTTGTATTGTCAAACAGCCTTGGTTGGTTGTGTGAACCAATGTGGAGCATCCTGGTTTGGCTTTTTTTGTAGCATTGGTTGTGTAATAGGTTATTCTATGTGTGGGGAATAGCTAAATTGCGCCCCCAAGGAGGGAGCAAACATAATAAGTTGAATCTTTCTTTAGGGGCGCTTTAATACATTTTGACAGAAGAAATGAATACAAAGATAAAAGCAATTATTATTCTCATTATAATTATCTATCACCCCTGTATTTCACAACAGCGGGTTATTTCCCAAAACTATCAGGTTCAAGCATTGCATGTAAAGCCAGTAAAAAGTATCGGCGATACGATTTTTCTCGGTATTTACGATTTTGATTTTTTACCGGACGGCACATTGATTGTTTGCGATAAATTGGATTACAGAATTAAGCGATTAAACCGAACGGGACAACTTATACAAGAAATTGGCAAGAGAGGAAAAGATAAAAATGAGTTCTTGGGTCCACTCTTTGTAGCTGTCGGTATAACCATGCTTGCCGTAGCCGACTATAGTTCGCCTCGCGTTCAATTGTTCACGCACGGGCTTGAGTTTGTCAGAGAGTTCCGATGCCCAGGTTTTGTAATGGGGCTTCAATTTGATATTTATGAAAATTTATGGATTGGCACACATGCTGGCTTGAGCAATTTAACAAAACTTATTCAGTATGATAGGAATGGAAAGGTGCTTTCCAACGTCCGATTGCGTCACGCGAGTGAAAATATGTTTGATAATTTGTATTACTTTGTAATTTCGCAAACAGATACAATTACAGTGGCTTATAATTATCAAAATATTATAGAACAGTATAGTAACTCTCAATATCTTGAATATTATAGCTTCCCAGCCTTTCCTAGAAAAACAAAATATCTGACCAGCATTGAAGTAGAAAGCAATATTAAATTTCCGGAAGGAGAATTTGTAGAAGATCTGTATCTTGACAGCAACAATTATCTTTATCTATTGGGTGGCGATTATTCTTTTAATCCGAGAAAAGATGTCTTCATATTCAATTTAAAAAGAGAACTGGTAGCAATGTTGCAATTACCGAATAACTCATATGGAATCGCTATTGATGCGCAGGGATATTTGTGGAGTATTGAGCTGAATCGGACAGTGCTAACGCAGTATGAGATATTTAAGAAACCTGAGAGAGGAACAAAAAGGTGAGTACACCCAAACAGAGTCATTTCAATCTAGAAACAACGAGTTTGTGGGATCGCGTTGGCGATTCAATGTTACGTGGGCTTGGCATGTTTTTAATTTTTGTTGCTATTCTTACGCTCATCGAAATTTCAACATTTGCATCAATGATAGAAAAAATACTTCGCTTGAATTCTGAATTTGCTTTCTTTTTAAGCGTCGCTCTGATTATTTTAGAAATTAGCGGCGGCATAGCCCTTTTTAGGCGATATCACCAGCTATACGTCATAATAGGAATGATTATCACGATAGGATTCTTATTGTTTCTATCCATGTTAGAAATATTCCAAAAGAACTCATTCAACAATGTAAGTATGGGGGGACTGCGTATTTTATTTTCTGACATGCAAATATTCTTTATTCAGCTTGTTATGGTCAATATTCTTATTCTTTTTGGTATAACAACCCAAGAAAAGGGTTCAAATAAATCAATAAGATCGTCTTTTTTGTTTTTTATTATTCTTGGTGCATTAAATTATCAGTTGATAAAAAGCTATATAAAATTTGATATTACGTTTGAAGAGAATTTTCATGTTGTTGCAAACTTCATTGATAAGAATAGACTTGTCGATCCATCGCATCGGGACTTTTTAGTGATTCTTCTTCAACATAGAGATTTGAATTGTCCGCCATGCCTCGAAAGTATTATAGCGTTAACTAATGTATTGCGTTCCGCAATACATTCTAAGCATTATTCAAGGGTTATTGCTTTAATGCGAGAAGAAGGGGCAATGTTTAACCAACAGCGGGTTGAATATTGGAAAAAAGCAAACGATATTCCATTCATGATTACATTAGTCCCTGATTCACTTTATGAACAATTCAATGTGAAAAAAAGTTGTGCAATTGTGTTTAAGGATCGCACACAAGTGCTTTTTCACGCAGAATTTCCAATAAGAGCGAGCAAAATTGATAATATTATAAATTTAATTAAGCAATGAGAAAGTCAGATACAATAGTTCATATAGAAAAGCTAACGAAGGATTATCAAAAGGACATTCTCAACAGGCAAAAAATTCGCGCGTTGGATAGTGTTTCGCTTGATATTGTTCAAGGTGAAATTCTAGCTGTACTCGGTGTCAATGGCGCAGGCAAATCGACACTGACAAAATGTATTCTTGGGCTTGTTCGTCCTTCTGCTGGTGTAATAACTATTTTCGGTAAGCCTCACTCTGAATCAGCGTGGCGAAATAGCATCGGGTATTTGCCTGAAATTTTTCGGGTACCTCCACAATTTACTGCTATAAGTTTATTGCGTTTCCTTGGAAAGATGAGTGGTTTGAACGGAAAAGAACTATTTGACCGTATTAATAAAACTTTGACTATTGTTGGACTAGAAGGAGAAAAATCAACAATACATGCTAAACAATATTCAAAGGGAATGAATGTGCGATTAGGTATTGCACAAGCTATTTTACACAAACCTAAAATTTTATTTTTAGATGAACCGACTGATAGCCTAGATCCGCTTGGTAAAGTAATGGTAAGAAATCTATTGCTTGACCTGTCACAAGAAGACACAACTATTGTTGTGAATTCACATTTGTTATCAGAAATTGAATTAGTTGCGCATCGAGCGGCTATTTTGCACAATGGAAAGCTTGTTAAATTGGGAAGGTTATCTGAGTTAATACCAAAACAATCAAGATTCATTCTTGAGCTTCCCTCATTTATCGATCTTTCACCAGACTGGGAATGTAAAATTGATGGCAACAATTGGGTATGCGAAGTAAAAACAGAACAAGACTTACAGAAAGTTTTAAGTAAGCTCAACGCTAAGGGAATGATACCTGTTAATATACGTCCACTACGCACTACACTTGAAGATGTATTCTTACGAACTATTGAATGAGTACGAGCATGATTACGCTTTTTCTTGCAACGTTTAGACGAGCAGTTCAACAGCCAGCTATCATTCTCCTATTTATCATTGAGCTTGCTGTTATCCTCATAATTCTATTGGGTCTCACTTGTGAACACGATGGCGACTTGTTGGTATCGCTTACGCTTTTTGGCAATACTATGGAAGCCGAGGATTTGCTTATTTTCCGAATCATGCTTAACAATATTTCTCAGGTTTTATGGATAATAATTAATTTTCTTTTGATTCTTGGAACCGCATCATTGTTTGCAGATTTTTTAAGTGATGCATTAATTCCCATCCTTTTAACAAAAAGAATTTCTAGAACTCAACTTGTTATATATTATTATGTAAGCATAATGGGAAGCATTGTTACTATTCAGACAATTTTTGCAGGATTATTGACTTCTGCGCTATACTATAAAACAGGTGAACATTTGTGGTCTTTAGCCTATCCTGTTATTGGTGGACCACTGATGCATGTGTTAATTCTTGTAGCTCTTAGCGGACCTATTGCATTGGTTTTTGAAAAAGCATCTACTTCTATTGCTGTGATTTTAATTGTTTATTTTTTACAACCATTTTTATATTCAAGCTATCATCAAACTTCGACTCTAATTAAAATCGGAATTTTATTATTTCCACCGGTAGCACAAGTTAACGATTATTTTCAATCATTCATTCTTAGCTCACAGCACCCATCTTTTCCATTAATTTCTTTTATTTATGCCGCAATTTTTCTTTGTGTAACAATTTTTTTATTTCAAAGAAAAGACGTTTCTTTATCCTAATATATGGCATTATATAATCTGCAGGAACAAATTAATTGGTGGGAATTATATCTTAATCCCTTAAAATTTTTCCCAACAGATAATTCAACGTGGATTATTTCAAAACCAACAAAAATAGCTTATTGGTTACCTATTATTATTTTTGCATTAGTAGGGTGGACGATAAACTTTGCGTTGATGTCAAATGTTGAATATTTAGAATATCTTGTAAGGTTAGAAGAAGAAAGAAATGTAGTCAGACCGGAAATGATAGAAATGTCGCGCATCGGCATGGAATATATTATGGAAAATTTTGGTGCACGGGTTATATTAGGTGGAACAAGTGTTATAAAAGCAACCGGGTGTTTTATTGTTTTGCTCTTTATTTTATATGCAATGGTTTTTATCTATACTGGACAATGGGTATCTTTTCTTAATTTCTGGCTCATAAGCTTATCTTCAACTCTTCCATTCGTATTTGGATGGATTATATTTGGTGTATTAAGCTTATTACTTTTATTCGTAGATACGGGCATTAGCTTGGCTCTTTTGTTGCCTTTCCATGATCGTTATGGTCAGTTGTATCAAACGTTGCTTTGCTATAATTTGTTTGTGTTTTGGTTCTTTATTCTCCTTTCAACCCGACTTTCGGTATTTTATAATGAACGTTCATTAAATATGTTTATTCTCCTTCTTTCTACTTTTTCTATACTTGTCTTAGTTGCTTCCTTTTTAAATATTAAATTTTTTCTTATTGGAATTTAACAATTCTTGTAATATGGATAACAATACCCTTCTTTTACCTCTTATGCTAAACAAGAAACTCTTTACCTTGTAAATTTGTTTTAGATTTAGTAGATTATTTACGTGAAAAAATTAGTCAACATATTATTCTTTTCAATTTATTTACTGCTTTCTGTCGGAATGACGATTTCTGTTCATTTCTGCGGTGAGACTGTTACATCCATTCAGCTTGTTCCATTCGATACCGATAATGACCTTTGCGGTTGTGATGAATCGTGCAGACTCGATGCTTGCTGTAAAAACGAGATTAAATCAATTCAGATTAAAGACGAACAATTATATGTTCAACAGGTTAAGATTTCTGTACCGCCCTCTAACGAAAATTTTTGGGCAGAAATACCTGTGTGCAAATTATATTCATCAGAAATAATTTTTCAATACACTCCGAGTCATTCTCCTCCCGGAGAACCTTCTTTATACATTTTAAACCGCGCTCTTCTCATTTAATACAGATATAGTTGTTATTTAGACGCAAGGGATGATTATGCGTCATCCTTATGAAGAACTATATCTATAAATATTAATTAAATGAGGAAAGTCATGAAAAATTCAATTTTAATTATTGCCTGTGTATTTGCATTAATATTCAATCTTACAGCTCAGGAAAATGCCGTAAAGGAAGCAGAATTCAAAGTGTTTGGCAATTGCGGAATGTGTAAAGCCCGCATAGAAAAAGCGTTGAAGATAAAAGAGGTAAAGATGGCAAAATGGAACAAGCAAACTAAAATGCTCAAGGTTGCTTACCTATCTTCCGCAATTACGATTGACTCGCTTCAACAACGCGTTGCAGCCGTTGGGCATGATACAGAAAAATTTAAAGCACCGGATACTGTTTATGCGGAGCTTCCCGGTTGCTGTTTATATCGCGATAATTCGAATACTCACTGAATTTACTATTATTAAAAAAGGTGAGTTATGAAAATTATAGTATTAATTATTTTATTTGTGAATTCGTTGTTTGCGCAAGAAGTATTAATTGGATTTGTGGCAGAAAAAGACGATAAGGGAAACGAAAATCCATTAATCGGTGTGAATGTGTATTGGCTCGGAACGTCGCGCGGTACAATGACTAATAGCGAAGGAAAATTTTCGATCCCAAAGATTCAAGAGTCGAAATCGCTAGTGATAAGTTATATCGGTTATTTAGCCGATACTATCAAAATAACAACTCAGAGAAATATCCGAATACTTCTGCAACAGGATGTAAAATCGTTAGGAGACGTTAACGTAGTTGGCGAGCGACCTGCGTCTTATTTAGAATATTCTAATCCATTTTCTAAAAATGTAATGACAGAAAAGGAGCTGTTTAAAGCCGCTTGCTGTAATTTATCCGAAAGCTTTCAAACCAATCCATCGATTGATGTTTCATTTACAGACGCAATTACTGGAACCAAGCAAATCGAAATGCTCGGACTTTCCGGCATCTACACTCAAACAACTCTTGGCAATATGCCTTACATACGCGGATTGACTTCTAATGTCGGATTGACGTTTATTCCGGGAACATGGATAGAAGCGATAAACGTTTCGAAAGGAATCGGTTCGGTGGCAAACGGCTACGAATCAATTACCGGCCAGATAGATGTTGAACTGCGTCAGCCGCAAAACGAAATGGAAAGCAAATTATTCCTGAACCTTTACGGTAATCAGGACCGCCGTATGGAGGCGAATATAAATTTTCGTCAGCCGTTAAATGAAAATCTTTCTTCGATGACACTCTTACATGTAAGTTCACAGAAATATATTGTTGATGAAAACCGAGATGGATTTATGGATATGCCGATGTTCACAACAGTCAATCTTATGCAACAGTGGTCGTATATTGTGCCAAGCGGATGGGAAAATCGTTTTGGTGTTCAATATGTGAACGAGTCAAAAGACGGCGGCACACACGGCAGGACATTTCCATTTGCATATAGTTTTGGAACTAAAAATAATTTATTGCGTGTGTATGGAAAAAACGGCTACGTGCTATCGAGTGAACATGGAAGCAGTATCGGAATTCAATGGTCGCTGAGCCGTTATAAAAATGAGGCGCACTTTGGCTCGCGGCTGTATAATGGCGAAGAACAAACCGGATATCTGAATGCTATTTATCAGGGCGAACTGTTTGGTGAAGAACATAAATTTAGAGCCGGACTAAGTTTTCTATTTGATCAGTACTCTGAAAGATTCGATCAGCTTCCTTTTCAAAGAATTGAACGTGTGCCCGGTGTATTTTTTGAGTATACATTTTCTCCAAACGAAAAACTTTCGGCAGTGGCAGGTATTCGTGTTGATGAACATGACACTTATGGAACTATGATTACTCCGCGTTTGCACGTTCGTTATACACCGCAGGAAGACTGGGTTTTGCGTTTAGCGGCAGGGCGTGGTTACAGAACGGCTAATATATTGGCTGAAAATTCTACTGTATTCGCAAGCTCAAGAAAAATAAACATTGCTTCGACAAATAACTATGGATATGGATTGAGACAAGAAGTTGCATGGAATTATGGTTTCAATCTTACACATTATTTTACATTCGATTACCGCGACGCTACATTTATGTTTGATGTCTATCGAACAGAATTTGAGCGCGTTGTTATTTCTGATCTCGATGCAAGTACCCAAGAAGTTGGATTCTATGCTATTGCGAACGGGTCTTACTCAACAAGCATTCAGGGAGAGCTGAATATCACACCGGTAGAACAAATAGATATACGAATTGCATATAGATATTTAGACGTTATGCAAAAATTAAGCGGTGTATGGCGTAAGCGGCCATTGACAGCACAGCATCGCGCTCTAACGGTTGTTTCATATTCGAGCGAGCAAATGCAGACAAACGATCCGCAAACCGCGATTGACATTTCTTTGCAATGGTTTGGGCAGAAAAGAATTCCGATGACATTTACAAATCCGGATGGTTTCAGAATGCCAGAATATTCTCCGGCATTTGCAACAATGAATCTTCAGCTCACAAGAACCTTTACAAAAGAATTGGATATTTATATAGGCGCTGAAAACTTATTTGGCTATACTCAAGCGAATCCAATAATAGACAGCATAAATCCAAGCAGTTCGTATTTCGATGCTTCATTAATATGGGGACCATTGAGCGGAAGAATGTTTTATGCAGGATTGAGGTACAGGATATAAAAAAAATCCCGATTCTCGAAAGAGAGTCGGGATTTTTTAATGTTGCGATTTTTAAAGAATTATTGTTTCAATAACCACTCCATAGCGTCCTCTGGGTCTGTGAAGAGATGAACCGTTACACCCAATTTCGAATATTGGTCAGCTAATTTTATCATTCGTAATTGTGCAAGGTATTGTTCAGGTTGCACTATAGCCCAAAACTTCCAGCCGGCGGCAAGAATTTTTGGCTGCCAGAACTTATTTCCCCATTCTATGTCTTCTGGTTTTACTACGGGATTATTTCTATCATCGGACAACCATTTATTTGCCCCATATTTTTGCATAGCATCTGCGCCTGCCATTAATGCATCTCGGAATGATTTTCCATAAGTATATTTGTGCATTTGATGATGTATAATTTTTCCGTTTGGACGATACCAAACTGTTACCTGGTCGTCATCATAAAGCGTTATTGTATCCATGTTTTTCCCCTGTATTAATAGTTGATTAATAAAAATTGATTATAACTAATAGAGACTTCTGAAATATTAGTTCTCGCAACGACGCAACGAACGCAATGTTATGTATTTAATCAGTTATCAGCTTTTTGAAATAATGTGCTAGTATAAAAGAATAAATAATTGTTCCGAAGGAATGGATTCCCAAATTTTTCAGATGTCTCTAATATATAATTTTTTTATAATATTAAAAATTTTTGGCATTATTCCTAAAATCTGTTAATAAAATCTATAGAAATTGGGGAGCAATTGAACGGAAAATGATTTATGCCACACCAAAGTATCATTTATAACATGAAGGGACAATAAATTAATCCCGTAATTCCTAAATCATTCATAGGTTACATTGTAATAAGGTTATCGGATATAGCTTGTTTTTCAATTTTATTCCTTCTTAAATGATTTTTAAATCGTATCCATAAAATTAAATTGCTTCTTCTTCAACCTATATTTATAATTAATCTGACTGAATTGAGAAGAAGATGAATATTATACAAAAATTAAAAACATATGCACGGCAACATCCATTTCGATTTGTATTAATAAGCGCAATAGTAGTAAGAGTAATTGCAGTTTTTTTTGCAAAAGGATTTATGGCAAGCGACGACTACTTTGTTTATATCCACATACCATGGGAGTGGTTTCGAGGGATACCATCGTGGTTTAATATGGATCATGCGAGTGGATTCTCTATTATATATCCCGGCTTAAATTGGCTTTTAATGGTAGTGTTGAATTTTGTTGGATTAACAAATCCAGATTTAGTAATGTATATTAATAGAGCTATCCATGCATCTTGGTCGCTTGTAGGCGTGGCATCGGCATTTATATTAACTAATTATCTTACCGAGAAAAAAGAAAGTGCCTTTATAGCCGGAATGCTTGCCGCCTTATTTTCTTTTTTGCCTTACGGAAGTGTGCGCAATTTACCGGAGATGGTGTGTGTACCATTAGTTTTATTATATCTTTACAACGCCGAAAAAGCTAATCGGATTGAGATGTTTAAGTATGCATTTCTTAGCGGATTGTCTATAGGTGCGGCATTTCTATTTCGGTATCATACTTTGCTGTTTGCTGTTGGCGCTGGATTAGTTTTTTTATTCAATAGAAAATGGCGATTGTTCGGTGCATTTGTAATTGGCGTCTCTATTCCAATGTTACTTCAAGGCGTTGTTGATCTTATAGCATACGGAAAATTTTTTGGAGCCCCCTTGCAATATTTCTTTTACAATATTGAGCATTCAACTGAGTATGTAGTTGGTCCCTGGCATCGATATTTAACACTTCTTTTGGGAATGCTCATTCCGCCTTTCTCAATTCTATTTATTGCCGCAGTCTTCGGTGCATATAAAAAAGCCCCAATTACTTTGATTGGGACACTAACATTTGTAATAATTCACTCTATTTACCCGGCGAAACAGGAAAGATTTATTATTCCAGCTATTATTCCGATAATTGTTCTTGGCGTTATAGGTCTATCGAATTGGATGTCTTCTGAACGAGCCATTCGATTTCGAACAACTGTTAAATGGTTGTGGGTTTGGTTTTGGTCGTTTAATGCAATTCTTCTTATACTGTTTTTATTTCACTATGGCAAACGTGGTCAGATCGAGGCGTTCAATGAATTATATAGAAGGGGAGATTTAAGGATGCTTGTGATAGATAGAACAGCAAAATTTAATTGGTTCCCTATTTACTACCTTGGTTTAGGTGAAGATAGATGTTATTGGATTACAAACGAATCGGATTGGGAAGCGCTAACTTCAGTAGTGAATGACACCGTGCGTTCTCCTAATTATGCCTTCATTAACGTTCCAAAAGATATAAATGAACATATAAAAAGAATTTATGAATCTGGTTATAAAGCGGAAATTATTGGTAATTATGGCCCAGCTCCGTTAGAGTGGATTTTGGCAAAAGCAAATCCGAGATTTAATTCAACTAACGAAGTCTGGTTATTAAAATTAGAACCACGTTAAGTAAAGAAAAAATAGTTCCGTAATTAGATACAAGATTTTTAATATATGTTAAAACTTATTGGTATAATTTGAAGTCTGCTTTTAGTTAAACTTATCTGCAACTTCTTGTATCTGATCCGATTCAAAAATATTGATGCCGGATAGGTTCATTTGCGCAACACGAACCATTGCTTTAGCAACATCGTTTGCTTGAATGGCTCTTAGCTTACGAAAAGGCCCAACCATTGTCCTCTTAAAAAAAGATAAAGTCAGTCCGCCAATTTTTTCTCCAATCCGTGTCTCATTTCGTTCCCCTAAAAGTAACGAAGGTCTAAAAATATGAAACGCTATAAATGGAATTCGGCGTATTGCTTCTTCAACGTCACCCTTAACTCGAATATAAAAATTGTGCGATTTCGGGTTTGCGCCCAGCGAGGTTACTAATAAGAATTGTTTTGCTTCGCAATGTTGAGTTAGAGCGGCTAATTTAACCGGATATGCAAAGTCGACCTTCCTAAAAGCGTCTTGCGAACCCGCTTTTCTTATTGTCGTTCCTAAACAACAAAATACATCATCTACGTATAAAGAATCGCCAAGCATTTCCAACTCGTCAAAATCAATTACTTTTTGTTCCAGTTTTGGATGTATAGTTTCTATAGGAGTTCTTACAATGGCTATAACACGGCTGTAATTTGGGTCATTTAGTAAAAATTGCAGGCAATGTTTGCCAATTAAACCGGATGCGCCCGCAATTAAAGCTGATTTATTTTCCATAGTCTTATTGTTTATCTCTATTGCGAAGTTTTTTGTTTATTTGCTTCGATATTTTCTTCCAGCGTTCTTTTTCAAGACGTTGAGCGCCAATATCGTGCTTGCGCTCTATATAAGAAATTTCTTTCTGTAATTTTAGATAGCTTTCGTATCTGCCTAAATCAAGGTTTCCCTCTTCTAATGCTTTCTTTACTGCGCAATCTGGCTCTGCATTGTGTTTGCAATCGCGAAAACGACAATTAGCAGAAAGTTCAATTATATCATCGAAGCTTTCGAGAATTCCCTCATCTCCGCTCCAGAGCTGTATTTCACGCAAACCGGGAGTGTCAATTATTAAACCTCCGCATGGAAGCAATAACAGTTCGCGATGCGAAGTTACATGTCTACCTCGATCATCTGCTTCATGTATGTCTCTTATTTTTGCATGGTCAGCGCCTAACAAATAATTCGTAATGGTTGATTTGCCTACTCCAGACGATCCTAAAAGCACGCCCGTTGTTCCGAATTTTAATATTTCTTTTAAGAGTTCAACGCCAATACCCGCTTTTGCATTCATCAATATAATTTCGACTCCGGTTGCGATTTCGGAAATTTCATGCTTTTTACTCTCCGCATCATCGCACTTATCAGCTTTGTTAAGAATAATAATCGGACGTGCTCCGCTTTCCCATGCAACGGTTAGATAACGCTCAATTCTTCTCAGATTATAATCTGAATCCAAGCCCATTACAAGAAATACAATATCAATATTTGCGGCAAGTATTTGTTCATCGGTTTTTTTACCGGCAACATTACGCGAAAATTTACTTTTGCGTTCAAGAACATGATGAATAATAGATGGCTTTTGTTTGTCGCCTAATTCAAGCGCAACCCAATCGCCAACAGCGGGAAAATCTTGAATTCCATTTGTCTCAAAACGAAATTTGCCGCTGACCTGTCCGTTGACCTCTCCAGCTTCCGCATAAATTAAATATCTCTCTTTATGCTGAATAGAAATTCGACCTGGAACAAGTTCACTATTTGCATGTTGTGTGAAGTATGCCTCAAAAAAACTGTTCCAACCAAGAAGTTCCAATTTCATAATGCTTAGGACTTTTTGTTTTCTAAAAGAAAGGGTGATGGGAACAGATTACATGCCATGAAGAATTATGCTTAATCAAACTATGATGGTCGGTTGACTTTATAAATGCGAAACGACTATAGATAAATTATATTCCTTTGTAGTCTATTAACTTATGTAGATTGTCTTACAATAAGCTCCGGTTTAAAAAGAATTTTTTGAGGCGTATTTAGTATTTCTTCTCGTTGTTGTGTTGCTGATTTGAATGCGGTTTCTACAATTTCTTTAATCGGTTGCTTTATTGTTGTAAGCGTTGGCGTAGTATGTTGTGCAATTGGCAAGTCATCAAAACCGACAATGGCGATATCTTCAGGAACTTTAACTCCTCGTTCCCTTGCTACTGTTAAAAGACCAGTCGCTGTATTATCAGCGGCGGCGCAGAAAATCGCATCAATACTTGCGCCTATTAATTTTTTCATTGCTTCAACTCCGTCTTCGCGCGAGTAATTAGGCGCCTCTATATTACATCCGGCTGGTATCGCAAGCCCTTTTTGTTTTAAAGTATCGCTAAATCCTTTCAGCCGCAATCTTGCACAATAATTCCCAGAGTAATTACCCGATGAAATTGTTCGTCCATTAACAATAGCAATTTTCTTTCTCCCTTTTAAAATAAGATGTTCTGTGGCAAGTTGTCCGCCTTTATAATTATCAGTCGCTAATGTTGATGCTCCCTCTGCTTCTTCATCTAATAAAATAATTGGCACTTCATGCGACTTGTAAAGAGAGACGATATCAGGAGGTGGACTCATAGAAATAGCGATAAGAACGGATGGCTTATTTTCAACTAAAATTTTTTGAAGCGTATCGCTTTGTTTATCTAATTCGTTTGTTGAAGAGCGAAAAGACAAGTTTTCTGGATTTAATAAATGTTTAAAATGTTCTAGTATCGCTATTTGAAACGTTGAACCAAAATACGGCGCTGTAAGAACTACTCTTAATGATTGGTACATTATAATTTTACCCCTTGCAGTTCATTTTTCTATAATTATTAGAAATACTTAATAGCTAATTTATTGTTTTCTGTTTAAAATACAAACAAAAAAAACGGTTCTAACTTAAGATAGAGGCTATTATTAAAAAAAGATTTTGCCATAGATTTGTTATTACGAAGTCAATAAACAAGATTTTTTGTATAGCCCCTTGACTTATGTTATAATGGGCATTATATTACTTGCGTAAAGTATGCAAAAGAAGTTCAAACATATTCCATTTATAAATAACCTTTGGTGGTGGCGAATTAGTGTATTCCAACCAACAGGTAAAAGAATGGATAGATAGTTTATTTAAACATACTCAAAGTTTAGAAACCCTTCCCGGATTACCTGGAAGGGTTTTTTCGTTTATAGGAAAAATTTATGATTACCCAAACTGAATTCGAGAAACTTGCCAATACATTTAAGGTTGTTCCTCTTGTAAAAACAATGCTTGCTGATTTGCATACTCCGGTTTCAATCTATTTAACACTACGCACAGAGCAATCGCCCTCTTTTTTACTCGAAAGCGTTGAACCGGACGAAAAAATTGGGCGCTACTCGTTTGTAGGAACAAATCCTTTACTTTTGATTAGCGCAAAAGAGAATCAAATAACGATTAGGAAAAACAATACAGAGCAAATACGCTATGGTAAAATGTTGGATATATTAGAAGAGTATTCTAAGCAATATCAATCTGTTGCATTAGAGGAACAACTCGGTTTCAGCGGCGGATTTCTCGGGTATTATGGTTATGATAGAGCGCAAGAGATAGAAAACATTCCTTTACGTCCATCTGAGGAAAATGACACTCCAGACGCAATGTTTGGTTTATTTAATGCTGTTGTAAAGTTTGATCATTTACGACAACTGATTACCGTTATTTATAATGTAATTATTGAAAAAGAAAAATCGCTTGCAGAACAATATCAAATCGGAAAGACAAGTCTTTTAGCAATTATTGAAAAATTAAACAAGCCGCCTGTTTCTAAATCCGAATTCCAATGTGAGTTGAATTCGATTGATAACGCTTCAGATTTCGGTCATTTTTGCAATTCAGTAAAACGCGCTAAAGAATATGTATATGAAGGGGATATTTTTCAGGTCGTTTTATCGCGTCGACAGCAACTTGCATACAAAGGAGATACATTCCCGATTTACCGCGCCTTGCGCATTATAAATCCATCTCCATATCTTTTCTATCTCGATTTCCATTCAGTCCATCTAATCGGTTCTTCACCAGAAATATTAGTGCGCGTTCAGAACAAAATAATCTCCGTTATGCCAATAGCTGGAACTCGAAAGAGAGGAAAAAATTTGGAAGAAGATAAACGCTTGGAAGAAGAACTAATTCGTGATGAAAAAGAAACTTCGGAACATGTGATGCTTGTTGATTTAGGACGCAACGATATAGGAAGAATAAGCGAATATGGTTCCGTGCAAGTTCCGGTTTTTAAAAGGTTAAAGAAATTTTCGCATGTTATGCATCTTGTTTCTGAAGTGCAGGGAAAACTTAAATCAACCGCAAATAGTGTTGACGCTTTACGGGCTTGTTTTCCGGCAGGAACTGTTTCAGGAGCCCCTAAGATCCGCGCAATGGAAATTATTACAGAACTCGAACCGGTCCGACGTGGAATTTACGCGGGAGCTGTCGGTTATCTTGGTTTTGATGGCGCTCTTGATACGTGTATTGCAATAAGAACAATTATTGCGGCAAACGGAATACTAACTATACAAGCCGGCGCAGGTATTGTAGCTGATTCCGTTCCAGAACTCGAATACAAAGAAACTGTCAACAAGGCAAAAGCTTTATTAACAGCAATTGAATTTGCATCGAATGATTTAGACGCTATCCATACAAAACTGTAAAATGAGAATACATATGAAATCGGAAAAACAAATGTGCATCGACAAGGAAAAAAATTTATTACTGGAGAATAACAAATGATACTTGTAATAGATAACTATGATTCATTCACCTACAACCTTGTACAGCTTACCGGTAGATTGGCTAAAAATATACAAGTTATTCGAAACAAGGATAAGACCGTAGATGAAATAGAGAAGCTTGCTCCGAGTGGAATTATTTTATCGCCCGGACCTGGCAGACCGGAAGATGCAGGTATATCAGTGGAAGTTGTTCAAAAACTTGGAACAAAAATTCCAATTCTTGGCGTTTGTCTTGGTCATCAAGCAATCGGATTGGCATTTGGCGCAAAAGTGATTCATGCGCCATCCATAATGCACGGGAGAACATCAGAGGTTTTTCATTTCAACGAAACAATTCTTAAAAATGTCTCCAATCCGTTAAATGCCGGTCGTTATCACTCGCTTGTCATCTCTTCCGAAAATTTTCCGCAGGAACTTAAAATTTCTGCTTGGGTAAAAGATAACGTAATAATGGGCATTAGACATAAAACTCATCCAATTGAAGGAATTCAATTTCACCCCGAATCAATTTTAACCCCGGATGGAGAACTTATTCTTAAAAACTGGTTAGAGGTATATAATATCTTATGAAAAATTTTATAGAAAAATGTTTAACGAAAGAAAATTTAACAGTCGAAGAAGCGTCGAATGCGCTTAACTTGATTATGACAGGGCAAGCAACCGATTCTCAAATTGCAGGGTTGCTAATTGCTCTTCGAGCAAAAGGAGAATTTGTAGATGAACTTGTCGGTTTTGCAAAGACTATGCGAGAGCATTCTATAAAAATTTCAATTGCTGATCCGAATGCAATTGATTTGTGCGGTACAGGTGGAGATAGCACTAACACATTTAACATTTCCACTGTGGCAACTTTTATTGTTGCTGGCGCGGGCATTACCGTGGCAAAACACGGAAACCGCTCTGTTTCAAGTCAAAGCGGAAGCGCCGATGTGCTCTCAGCATTAGGAGTCAACATTCAATGTTCTCCCGAAACAACTCAAGCATGTATTAATAGAATCGGAATAGGTTTTCTTTTTGCGCCTTTATTTCATCCAGCAATGAAATATGCCGCAAAGCCGCGCCAAGAGTTAGGCGTACGAAGTATATTCAACATGATTGGACCTCTAACAAATCCTGCTGGCGTTAAGAGGCAACTTATTGGCGTTTTTCAAAAAGATGCCGCAAAAAAAATTGCGGGAGCACTGCAAAAACTTGGAACAGAGAAAGCGTGTGTTGTTCACAGCAACGACGGCTTAGATGAAGTTAGTTTGGCTGATTTAACACATGTTCTAGAAGTGATTAAGAACGAACAAATCAAAGAATATCATTTAACGCCAGAAGATTTTAGATTTACTTCATATTCGAAAGAAAGCATACAGGGCGGCGACAAAAATAGAAACGCAGAAATTGCTCTTGATATTTTGAAAGAAAATAAATCCTCTGCGCGCGATATAGCTGTGGCAAACGCCGCGCTCGGAATTTATGTGGCTGGAAAAGCGGCAAATCTAGTTGAAGGAAAATTAATTGCGGAAGAGTCTATAGATTCAGGCAGAGCTTATGAAAAACTCCAGCAGTTAATCAAATATACAAATAAGCCATGAACATCTTAAATGAAATTCTTGAAAATACGAAGCTGGAATTAGAACTTAGGAAAAAAGTTAAACCAATTTCTCAACTTAAAGAGACGCCTTTTTTTTCCCGTGAATGCTTGTCTCTCTGCAAGGCATTGCAAAAAGATGAAATAACTATTATAGCCGAAATTAAGAAGGCGTCTCCATCTAAAGGAATCATACGCGATAATTTTGATCCGCTTCAAATTGCAAAACAATATGTTGCCGGCGGCGCATCGGCTATTTCGGTATTAACTGATAAAAAATATTTTCAAGGCGATATAAAGTATATTTCCGCTATCCGTCCCATAGTTACAATTCCGATCCTGCGTAAAGATTTTATTATTGATTCTTACCAACTTGTTGAAGCTAAAGCTTACGGAGCAGATGCGGTACTTCTGATTGCCTCGGCTCTTACATCAATTCAACTGCTTGAATTAAACAATGAAGCTGAAGTGCTCGGACTCGAATGCTTAGTCGAAATTCATAATGAGCGAGAATTGAATTTGTTAGATTTGTCCAAAATAAAAATTATTGGAATCAATAATAGAAATTTAACTGATTTTACAGTTGATATATCAACAACAATTCGATTAGCTAAGCAAATTCCTGCAGAAATAAAAATTGTAAGCGAAAGCGGAATATTCAACAAAACAGAAATTGATTTGTTAGCAAAATACAACATTCGCTCAGTACTCGTAGGCGAAAGTCTAATGCGCGAACAAGATCCTGGCATAGCGTTAAGAAGATTGTTGCGTAAATAATTTCTATGAAACAAAAAGTTAAAATATGCGGCATAACTAATTTAGAAGACGCGCTAAATGCTGTATCGCTTGGAGCTGATATACTCGGTTTCATATTTGTCAAATCGAGTCCGCGCTTTATTTCTCCATCTTCAGCAAAAGATATTATCAGCAAACTGCCGTCAGAAATCGGGAAGGTTGGAGTTTTTACTGAATCGAATAAAGAAGAAATATATAAAATAAGCGAAACAGCAAAAATCAATTTTATACAATTGCATGGCAGCCAATCGCAAGAACAGATGGGAGATTTCACGATTCCTGTAATAAAAGCTGTTAGAGTTTCCGAAAATTTTGATGTCTCAACACTTCGTAATTTTTCCCCGTTTGCGTTTTTACTTGATACTCATGTCAAAGGTAAATTAGGTGGAACAGGAAAAACTTTTAACTGGCAATATGCGGTTGAAGCAAAAAAGCACGGCAAGATATTTTTGGCAGGCGGGTTGAATCCGAACAACATAATTGAAGCTGTTGAAACTGTTCAGCCGTATGCGGTTGATGTGAACAGTGGCGTTGAAAGTTCTCCGGGTAAAAAAGACAGAAATAAACTTGAATTGCTATTCAAAAATTTAAAAGTATTGGCTTAATATAAAAGGATATGAAGATGCGTGAAAAAATTAGAAGATATTGCTACCCTGATGTAAAAGGATACTTCGGAAAATATGGCGGTAGATTTGTTCCAGAAACATTGATGAGCGCTTTGTTTGAGTTAGACAAATTATACAAGGATGCAAAACAAGATAAATTCTTTAAAAATAAATTTGTCGAAATGCTGAAACAATATGCTGGTCGCCCAACTCCGCTTACATTTGCAAACCGACTTACTGAGTATTATGGCAAAGGAAAAATCTATTTGAAGCGCGAGGATCTTTGTCATACCGGAGCACATAAAATCAACAATACGATAGGACAAATATTGCTTGCAAAGCTTGCCGATAAAAAAAGGATTATCGCTGAAACCGGCGCAGGTCAGCATGGCGTAGCGACTGCGACTGTTGCGGCTAAGATGGGTTTGCAGTGTGTTGTGTATATGGGCGAAGAAGATATTCGCCGTCAGGAATTGAATGTTCATCGCATGAAAATGCTTGGCGCAGAAGTTCGACCGGTTACTTCAGGAAGTCGTACTTTAAAAGATGCTACAAGCGAGGCAATCCGAGATTGGGTAACAAATGTGAGAGATACTTTTTATATAATCGGTTCTGTCGTTGGTCCGCACCCTTATCCGATGATGGTAAGAGATTTTCAATCTGTAATTGGTCAAGAAACAAGAAAACAAATTCAGTCGGCGGAGGGGAGGGCGCCGACGTTTCTTCTTGCCTGTGTTGGAGGAGGAAGTAATGCAATCGGGCTGTTTTATCCGTTTATCAATGAGGATATAAAAATGATTGGAGTTGAGGCGGCTGGCTATGGATTGAATTCGGGAAGACATGCCGCAACACTCTCAAAGGGAAAGCCCGGAGTTTTGCATGGTTCATTTAGTTATTTACTTCAGGATAAAAACGGGCAAGTGGAATTAGCGCATTCAATTTCAGCGGGACTCGATTATCCCGGCGTCGGTCCTGAACATAGCGCATTGAAAGATATGAGAAGAGTTCAGTATGTTTCAATTACAGATAAACAAGCTGTTGCCGCGGCAAATTTACTCGCAAAGTTAGAAGGCATTATTCCCGCTCTCGAATCGGCACACGCTCTTGCGTATCTTGAAAAACTTATTCCTAAAACATCTAAAAAAGATATTGTTATTGTGAATTTATCAGGGCGTGGAGATAAAGATATGATGACGTATGGGATAAATGTAAAGTAAGAAGTAAAAAGTAGAAAGTAATAAGTAGTATGAGACATATGAAAAATTTTGGAATTCATTCTTTCGGAACAATTATTTATTCTTTTATACTAGCACATTATTTCGAAAAACTGAAAACTGATTAAATACATAACATTGCGTTCGTCGCGTCGTTGCGAGAACTAATATTTCAGAAGTCTCTAGTATGTAAAAATTGTTTTCTTTATGAACTTTGCAATTTATTTTAGCGGAGTAATAATTTTATGAATAGAATTACAGCAACTCTAAATTCCTTAAAACAAAAAAATGAAAAAGCGTTGGCTTGTTTTCTTACAACAGGATTTCCGAAAATTGATTCAACAGTTCAACTTGTTCAAGCTATTGTGCAGGGTAGTGCAGATATTATAGAATTAGGAATGCCGTTTTCTGATCCTCTTGCCGATGGTCCTATTATTCAGCATAGTTCGCAGATTGCATTGAAGAATGGCATAACGCTCGATAAAATTTTCGATATAGTAAAAGCGATAAGAAAAAAATCTGAGATTCCGATTGTATTAATGGGGTACTTGAATCCTATACTCGCATACGGAGCGAGGGAATTTTTTAAAACAGCATCTAAATCCGGGGTCGATGGTGTGGTATTGCCAGAGCTTCCTTTTGAAGAATCGAGTAGATTTAAATCTGTTATTGAGAAAAATGGACTGGTAAATATTTTACTCGTTACACCCACAACGCCATCCGCACGAATAGCTGAAATTGATAAAGCTTCAAGTGGATTTCTTTATTGTGTATCTACGACAGGCGTAACAGGCTCGAGATCACAAAATTACAATCAAAAATATTTAAGTAGAGTAAGAAAAATAGCAAAAAATAATCCGGTGTTAGTCGGGTTTGGAATAAAAACGCCGGAAGATGCAAAACAAACAGCAAGTCAGGCTAATGGTATAATAGTTGGGAGCGCATTAATAAAAATAATTGCCCAAGAAAAGTCACATCAACGAATTAGTATGTTTGTTAGACGGTTAAAAGAATCAATATAAATTATATTTTATTCTTGGCGAGGATAAAGCATTCAATTGCGATAAAGTATAAAATGTAAAATCCAAATAGTTGAATCATCTTGCAAGGCGAAAAAAACAGATATTAAACTTGCTTAAGGTATTTAACCTCAGACGCTACTCTTATGATTTTTTCCTTAATCGCCTTTGTACCGCCTCGCTTTTTAATTCCCGTAATGCATCAGAGGCAATCCATTTAGC
>JBBIII010000046.1:0-20968 GCA_037446575.1 Ignavibacteriales bacterium | reverse complement strand
AATCATTTAACGGCAAGTTCAGAGATGAATTACTTAACGGAGAAATATTCGATACTGTCATTGAAGCACGAGTGATTACAGAACAATGGAGAAATCATTACAACAAGATCAGGCCGCACAGCACTTTGGGTTACAGACCGCCTGCACCAGAATCATTTATTCCATATCAGGTGGCCAGTGCTTGATATCGCAAGTGGTGTTTGACTTATTTAAGTTTCAGACATCGAAGATTTTAACTGCTATCCCAAAGCTACATCAAGGAACATCATAACTGTAAACCCTAATAACGCGCCTAAGGTTGAAATATCGGTTTTATGTCCAGATTGTGATTCTGGTATTAATTCTTCAACCACAACAAATATCATGGCTCCGGCTGCAAATGCAAGCGCATAAGGTAAAAGGGGTTTAACTAAGATAACCAAACCTGCGCCGATGACTCCAGATATTGGTTCTACAATTCCAGAAAGTTGACCATACCAAAAAGCTTTTTTTCTTGAAAATCCCTCCCGTCGCAACGGAATAGATACAGCGGCGCCCTCAGGAAAATTTTGCAACCCTATTCCGAATGCAAGTGCAATTGCCCCTCCAAGCGCGGCAGGTGAAAAATTTTCGTTTAATGCTCCAAATGCTACACCAACAGCAAGCCCTTCAGGAATATTATGGAGCGTAATGGCAAGTATCAATAAAACACTTCTTTGCCATGTAGTTTTTATTCCTTCAGCTTCATTAGTTTTTAGCCCCATATGAAGGTGTGGAAGTATTTTATCCGTTGCATATAAAAATAATCCGCCCGATAAAAATCCTACTACTGCAGGTAGCCATGCTATTCCCCCTTCGGCGATTTGCATTTCAATTGCTGGTTTTAAAAGAGACCAGAAGCTTGCCGCAATCATAACTCCGGCCGCAAATCCAAGCATAGCGTTTAATATATATTTCTTTATCGATTTAAAGAAAAATACCATCGCCGCACCCAGAGCGGTAAGCCCCCAAGTGAATATTGTAGCGATCAATGCTAATACTACAGGATTTATATTTTTTAGTGATTCAAATTCCATTTGTGTACACTTTTGTATATAAACTTATCAATATGATATAAAGTTCCATTTGTATCTATAACTCTATAATTTTATTTTATTTTTACGATTCCTTGTGCAACTTGCGGAAATTTATAAAGCACAAGTCTATCATGCCCAGGTATTACCAAGTCTATGTTGGTAACAAGAGATTTCATTCGTTTCAATTCTCGCACGTATGCATTTGCATCTAACAGTAAAGTGATAGGAAGGAGATTCTCAAGATTGTAATAGTACCAGCAATTGTCCGATGCAATTATAACGCAGTCTGGTTTTCCTGATTTGTCTTTAGTATTAACAAGAACATGTTGACTTGCATAAGTATGTTTGGAACCTGTTAACACCCGGATACCTGTAAATATTTCAACGCTATCACCATCAATTAGTTGTAATTTGCCATCTAAATTTGCATTCACAATTTTACGGACATCCTGTTTATCGAAGCCAATGTTATTGCCCCCCTTTTGCCATGCATCGGTTACAAAATAAGTGAAATCATTTTTTTGCATCCATAGTTTTGCATTTTTAAATAGTTCTATGCCGGCAATATGATCCCAATGAGGATGTGTTAAGATGATGTCTGTAATTTCATCGGCAGTTACATTTATTTTTAATAATGCGCTGTCGGGTCTTATGTAATGCAAGAAATATTGTTGAGATTTTGTTGCGTCCCGATTATAACCTGCATCTACCAATATTTTTTTATTATTTCCAATTAAAAGCCATATAAAGAATGAAGTATCTACTGTGTCTTTTGGATTGGCTCCTACTGCAATATCTTTAGCGTGGGTGCGATAATTCATTCTGGCAAATTCGATTGCATATATTTCATAATCGTAATATTGCTGACCAAGCGCTGTAGATGAAATTAATATCGCAAGTAATAGATTTACTCTTTTCATAATTTGTTTGAATAGATATTTAACAATGACTTCTATTTGCCAATCGGCATTATATAAAGTGGTTTTTCTTCTTTTTGCAGATTTAGAACTTTGGATACTTGTTCGTCATGAAAAGCTCCGATGACAACAGTTTTTAGTTTGAGAGCTTCAGCTTGCAATGATACATTTTGTGAAACATGTCCGACTTCATTATGCACATATCTGATTCCGCGTTCACCGTACCTTCTTGTAGTTCGTTCATAAATAGCAGTTATAATAATAGAACAAGGCGCTTCCAATATCATATCTTGTGATAATGCTGTATTGAACAATTCTTTCCGCTTATCTCCATTAGCTACAATAGTTAATGAATGCGAAGAGGGGATATATCTATATACGCCTGCCTGTAAGTTTTCGACATTTCCAATTACCACTAATATCTCAAGAGGATACGTCGCTCCGGCTGATGGAGCTGTTCTAAAGCCACGCGGACTTGTTATTCCTTGGGCTGACCAGAGAAGCTGAGAAAGCTCTGCAAGCGATATTGGCTTATTAGAATATTCCCTAATTGATCTGCGTTTGTTTAAAACTTCCTCTAAAGATTTTTCCCCTTTTATTTTGGGCTTGGGAAGCGAAATCATTTTTCCTCCATCTTGCTTCTGATTACAAGTTAAAATAATTGGCATAGCTAAAAGCATAAAGAATATATATTTTATTTTCATGATTTTATCCTTTATAAATTTCACTTCCTTGTTGTTATATTAAAATTAATCAATTTTCAAATAAAAGTAATTACTCGGTATGATAAAAATAGAAGTTTAGTTGTGTGTAATTTAAAATTTTATTAACGTAAAGTATCCGCATGCAACTATATAGCTTAATTTATCGACTAAATAAGCTTCGGTGTGCATATTATTTTTACTCTTTAAAGTGCGGCATTCATTTCTGCGGCACGGTGTCAAAAAAAATTAAATAAATTTATGGAAAGATTAGTAATATCGAATTTGAAGTTAGGTATAATTGCCGGCGGCCAGCTTGGCAAGATGCTTATTCAGGAAGCAAGTAAATGGGATATAACCACATTTGTGCTCGATATGGAAGATAACTGTCCCGCAAGCGGAGTCGCTTCTGTTTTGATTAAAGGCAACCGTCTGGATTTTGACTCTGTCTATCAATTCGGCAAAATGGTCGATGTATTGACCTTTGAATTAGAAAGTATTAATGCAGACGCTTTAATAAAACTACAGAGTGAAGGACTAAAAGTATTTCCCAATCCCAAGACGCTAAAATTAATTCAGGATAAAGGATTGCAGAAAGAATTCTTCAAAGAGAATAAAATTCCGACATCCCCATTTAATCTATATGAAAGCAAACAGCAAATAATTGACGCTGTAACGAGTAATCAATTAAAATACCCATTTGTGCAAAAATTAAGAAAAGGGGGATATGACGGCAGAGGCGTTGCCATTTTAGAAAGTGAAGAAGACTTAAATAAGCTTCTTGACGGGCAATCAGTTGTTGAAGCTAAAGTAAATATCTCAAAGGAAATATCAGTAATAGCCGCAAGAAATGCGAAAGGCGAAATTAAAAACTTCCCGGCTGTGGATATGGTCTTCAACAGAAATGTTAATCTTGTAGAAATGTTAGTTTGCCCTTCAAGTATAACCGACGAACAAAAAAAATCTGCACAAGAAATAGCCTCTTCTTTGATACAACAAATGGGAATAATTGGATTGCTTGCAGTTGAGTTTTTTATAGACGACAATGGAAATATTCTCGTAAATGAAGTTGCGCCGCGTCCGCATAATAGCGGCCATCACACAATCGAAAGCATTATTACGTCGCAGTTTGAGCAACATCTTCGTGCAATCCTGAATTTACCATTAGGAAGCACTGAATTAAAAATGCCTTCAGTAATGATTAATCTGTTGGGAGAAAAAGACTTCGAAGGTCCCGTTCTTTATGAAGGATTAACGGAAAGCATGGCAATCGAAGGCGTCAAAATACATTTATATGGAAAAAAAAATACAAAACCTTTTCGGAAAATGGGGCATGTAACAGTTTTATCTGAAAATATTGATGACGCTATCAGAAAAGCCGAGATAGTTAAAAAAACAATAAAGGTAAAATCATGAAACAAAAAATTGTAAGCATTGTAATGGGGTCAGAATCCGACTTGGAGATAATGAAACAAGCCGCAGAAATGCTTGATTATTTTGGAATAGGATATGAAATAGATATTGTTTCTGCTCACCGGACGCCCGATAAATTATTTTCATTCGCATCTGAGGCGCATAAGCGCGGCATCGAAGTAATAATTGCCGGCGCAGGCGGTTCTGCACATTTGCCAGGTATGGTGGCGGCTATTTCGCCGCTCCCGGTAATTGGAGTGCCGATTAAATCTTCGCATTCCATAGAAGGATGGGATTCAATTTTATCAATACTTCAAATGCCAGGCGGCGTTCCGGTTGCAACAGTTGCGTTAAATGGCGCGAAAAATGCCGGAATACTTGCCGCACAAATAATATTTTCGCGTAATCAGGAAAAACTGAACAAAATTCTTGACTATAAGAAATTACTTAATGAGCAAGTTAAAGAAAAATCAAAAAAACTTGATTCCTAAAAAGTGATTTCATTACAATGGTTGTTACCAAACTTAGCAAGAAAAAAAATAATAGCATTATTACTTTAACTTAATTTGCCAGACCTATGAAAACCTTGTATTTCTAATTGCTTGGCGCATTGAAGGGCAAAGTAAAAAATAACCCTAAATAATACCAAGCAAAAATTAAGATCGCGATAACATTACTCTTAATAATAAAGCGTCGATCGACTTTACTATAATAACGTTGACCACAAATAGATTATGCTTTAGTAACAACGTTTAGATAAAAAATGAGCGCACATACAGCTTGATAAATTTGATAAAGGAAAATGAATATAGAACAATTATTGAATGAAAATAAAAAATTAACCTATGTAGAATTTTTTATTCGAGTAATCTATAATCTCGTCTGCATAAAAAGTAAAAATAATACAACATATAATTCAATATTAAAAATTCAACCTCTTTGCCTTGCCCGTAAAACATTAGGTTTGGCAGGGTTGATGTAAAAAGAAGAATCTCTTGCCAAACATGCAATATTTCTTCTCCGGCTGTTTTAAATTAAATAAAAGCCAAATAGGCGGTTGCCAAAATATTTTGGAAAATTTACGCCAAAATAATTTGATTAATCGCAAATTTGCGATTAACGTAATTCCAGATAAATAACAATTTGTTTAAATAGGAGATAGATATGCAAAAGTATTTTACAGTAATAGCTTCATTTCTAACAATGATGTGCTTAGGAGGTATTTATGCTTGGAGTATATTCGCCGATGAATTAAGAATTGCATACGGTTGGTCGTCAGCCCAAACTCAGTTTGTTTTCGGATTGGTTATAGCAATTTTTCCCACAACTATGCTGCTTGTCGGTAAAATGGAAAAGAGAATTAATTCAACCTGGTTAACAATAATTTCCGGGTTATTTTTTGGATTTGGCTATTTTATTTCAGCAATTTCTGATGGCAATTTCTATATCGTTTTATTGGGAATAGGGATTATTTCGGGCATTGGAACAGGTTTTGGATATATTACTGCGCTTTCTACACCCGTAAAATGGTTTCCCGAAAAGAAGGGACTTGTTACTGGTATTGCCGCGGCTGGTTTTGGACTTGCGGGACTAATTCTATCAAAGCTAACAGAGTTATTACTTATTTCAGGAAAAGATGTTTTACAAATTTTTGGATTCATAGGCATTATTTACGGCAGTCTGATTATTGCCTTAGCATCATTAGTTAAATCGCCAAATAACAACACATCAATAATACGCGTTGATGTTGTTCAGTTAATTAAAAATAAAATTTTTACAAAACTGTTATTAGGAATATTTTTAGGAACTTTTGCCGGTCTGCTTGTTGTTGGCAGTTTAAAAACAATTGGTTCTGCGTCCAAAATAGAAACTCATATTCTTATTATGGGGGTATCTGTTTTCGCGGTCGCTAATTTTGCCGGTAGGGTAATATGGGGCTACCTAAGTGATCTTATAGGCGGAGACCGCTGTATTGCAATTGCGCTTTCTATTCAAGCTCTTACAATATTCCTTATGGGGTATTTGACCTTGACCCCGCTTTTATACATCATATTATCAGTTGGTATCGGAGTAAGTTTTGGTGCGAATTTTGTACTTTTTGCTAAAGAAACATCGCATCATTTCGGCATTGAGAATTTATCAAAAATATATCCATACATTTTCCTCGGCTATGCGCTTGCTGGTATTTTAGGGCCGCTTACCGGTGGAATACTTTACGATGTATTCCAAAACCACCTGTGGGGTTTTTCCGTTGCCGCTGTAATGAGTTTTGCAGGCGGATTGTTATTCTTAATAAATCAAAGTGTGCTAATAAAAAATCGCTATTAATTTATACTTAAAATATATGTATTTCTCAGCGTGATATACTATGGAATAACATAGCAAACTCCCGAGAGGATGTGCCAAAAGCATGGCTTTGCCGCCTACGGGAGTGTGCTATTATAATTTTGTTTGGATTATAAAAGTTTGCTGAGTAATAAAATTATTTGTTTATAGTTTCAAATAAATCTGCTAATTTCTGTCATCATCTATGCCTACCCAATGTATATCCTCGGCACTCGCGCTGTAATTCCGCAGAGTAACTCATAAGTAATAGCGCCGACTTTATCGCACACATCTTCAAGCGGAATTATATTTCCATCCATCTCGCCGAACAATAGAACATCGTCGCCGTTGTAAGCTGTTCCATCCATTCCAATATCCACCATGCACTGATCCATACAAATATTTCCAACAACCGGATATTTTTTTCTTCTTATGAACACCTCACCTTTATTTGAAAGAGGCCTCAAATATCCATCTCCGTAACCAATTGGTAAGGTTACAATGCGTGTTTGATTTTTTGTTATATAAGTATGATTATAACTTATCCCTGTTCCCTGCGGCACAACTTTAAAAAATGCAACTTTTGTTTTCAAAGTCATAACCGGTTTTATTTTTCTCCCGTTAAATTCAGTGTTCGGAAAATATCCATTCGGGTTATAGCCGTAGAGCATTATTCCCGGTCGCACCATTGTATAGTGTGAGTTCGGAAAATTTATTAAACCGGCAGAATTAGCAATATGAATCAACTCAGGCAACATTCTTTTTTTATCCATCGAATTAACAATTGAATCGAATCTGCTTAATTGTTGTTTTGTAAATTCAATGTCATTATCTGCTTTGGCAAAATGGGAATAAACACCTTTTATATTTAACGTTTCGAGTTTATAAGATTCTTCAATAAATCTTTCTGCATTGTTCCACTGTACACCAATCCTTCCCATTCCCGTATCAATTTTTAAATGCACTTTTGCTTTTTTTCCTAATTGTTTTGCAACTTCGGAAATAGCTTTAGATTTATCTATGGATGAGCTGGTGATATCAATATCATTTTCAATAAAACCAGAAATTTGATCAATGTTTATAGCGCCTAATACAAGTATCGGAGAAGTGATTCCATGCTTTCTCAAAAATATCCCCTCTTCTAAGAATGCCACGCCTAAATACTCGACTCCATTTTTTACAAGTTCCTGCGATACTTCATACAATCCATGCCCGTAAGCATTTGCCTTTACCATCGCCATAATTTTTACATCGCTTTTAATTAGCGATTTTACTATGGCAAGATTGTTGCGTAAATTATTAAAAGAAATTTCAGCGCGCGTTGGACGGTTTTGATATGTTTCAACACCATTAATCATATTATTTCCTTTGAACCATTATAACTGACTCAATAAAAATACAAAAAGAATATTTAATTATTTGGAAATCTATTATTATTTTATAACAGCTTTCGTTTATTTCAATTACAAAAGGTATAAAAATGAGTGGATTCTTCGGCT
The DNA here is from genome assembly GCA_037446575.1 of Ignavibacteriales bacterium. Taxonomy (GTDB): domain Bacteria; phylum Bacteroidota; class Ignavibacteria; order UBA10030; family UBA10030; genus JBBIII01. The sequence goes on along the minus strand of JBBIII010000046.1, from coordinate 13,058 downwards.
GCATCTCAAAAGAAACCTGTATTAATGAAGTATTTTACGGCACAGATTATCATTCACACTTAGGCACAAAAAGAGCCGGATTAGCTTTCTTTTCTAAAGAAAAGGGATTTCAACGCTCTATTCACAGTTTAGAAGATGGTTATTTCAGAAATAAGTTTGAAAGCGTATTAAACGATTTTACTGGAAACATTGGAATTGGAGTAATTAGCGACACAGAAGCTCAGCCGATTTTAATAACATCGCACATGGGGCGTTTTGCAATTGCCACTGTCAGCAAAATTGTGAACATTAACGAACTCGAAGAACGATATTTAAAATCTCGACGCACTTTTTCTGAACTAAGTCAAGGGAGAATTAATCCGACAGAATTAGTAGCAATGCTGATATCGGAGGGGGATAATTTTGTTTCTGGAATTGCAAATGTTTATGAACATGTAAAAGGTTCATGTTCGATTTTGATTATGACTGAAAACTCAATAATTGTTGCGCGTGATAAATTGGGACGCACGCCAATAATTTTGGGAAAAAGAGGAAACGCTTATGCGGCGGCGTTTGAAACTTCTTCGTTCCCTAATACAAATTTTGAAATAGAAAAATATTTGGGACCTGGAGAAATCGTTCGCATAACCGCCGATGGCTACGAACAGCTTCGCAAGCCAAACGATAGAATGCAAATTTGCGCTTTCCTTTGGGTGTATTTTGGATATCCGCCTTCTTTCTACGAAGGAATTAATGTGGATGAATGCCGATACAGATGCGGCTCTGCGCTTGCAAAGAGAGATAACGTAGAAGCAGATTTTGTGGCTGGAATTCCTGACTCTGGAATTGGTCATGCAATGGGATATAGCAATGAAAAAAAAATTCCGCTGAAACGGCCTTACGCAAAATACACGCCTACTTGGCCCAGAAGTTTTATGCCGCAAAGCCAGCGACAACGCGATTTAGTCGCAAAAATGAAATTGATCCCGAATGTATCTGTAATCAAAGATAAACGGGGTGTTTTTTTAGATGACTCGATTGTACGCGGAACTCAATTGAAGGATAACGTTCGCCACCTGCACGAAGCCGGAATTAAAGAAGTTCATATGCGAATTGCATGCCCTCCGCTGACATTCACTTGTGAATTTCTTAACTTTAGCCGCTCTAAATCAAATCTGGATCTTGCCGCGCACACCGCTGTAAAAGAACTTGAAGGCAGAGAAGATTTTGATATTAGCGAATACACAGATATACATAATGGAAAACATAAAGCAATGGTTGAACAAATAAGAAAGCGGCTCGGTCTCACATCTCTAATGTACCAGAAACTTGAAGACTTAATTAAAGCAATCAGCCTGCCGAAGGAAAAAGTTTGCACTCATTGCTGGGATGGATCAAGTTACTTTTGATACGAAAAACATATCACCAAATAAGCAAATCTGTGAACTATTTTTTGTTTTTATTTGTTTAGTTTAAAGTCAGAATTATTTTTTTACACAATAATTTGGATAACTACTTTACACTATCGCCTGAAAATATTCTTCGTTACCGTACATATAACTTTTAATTTCACCCGCCTCAATTAGATGTTTCAATGAAGATATAATCCCTTTTTCCTCGATAGAAAGCGAAACAACCATTTGTCCGACTGTCATAGCCCGTCGTTTAAGTAGCGCCAATATCGCCTGGCTATCTGCATTGTGCGCTACGCTCGTATGCGTTCCGTTATAAGTTCCGACAATTTCTGCACGCTCCCCAAGAATTTTCTGAATCTCTCTCATTCGCTCTTCGCTTACCGGCTGTGCAATTGAATACGCTGGCGGACGAACAACGGTATTAAGATGAATTTTTTCCGGCTGAATTTCATCCAGAACTTCTTTCATCTTTATAACCTCATCATCCTGATCATTAATTCCATTTACTAAAAGAATTTCAATCCACATTTTCCCACTATATTCTTTTCTGAACTGCTTGATACCATCAATAATTTGGTCAATTCTCAAATTCGGATTTGGACGATTAATTTTCTCAAATACATCTGAAGATACTGCATCGAGCGATGGAGAGACAACGTCTGCATCTTTTAAATCTTGGCGCACTGCTGGATCGTCGAGCAATGTTCCGTTGGTCAATACGGCAACCGGAACTTTTGTTATTCTTTTTATGCCACGAATTATATCGCCAATTTTTAAATTTAACGTCGGTTCACCTGAACCAGATATTGTTATGTGGTCAAGATTTGGATATTCCTTAATAACCTCATTTATCTCTGCAAGTATTTCATCTGCGGGCAAATATTCTTTTCGTGCAAGTCCGCGCTTGTCTGTAATTCCAACTTCGCAATAAACGCAATCGAGAGAACAAAGCTTGTTCGGGATTACATCCACGCCAAGCGATAATCCTAACCGCCTTGAGGGCACAGGTCCAAATGTATATTTACGATTTATTGACATATCATTTTTTTAAACAGTATTTCCATTCTCAATGTTCCGCTAAAACAAAACGGGTAAAGATTACTCCTTACCCGTTCTAAATACTTCGGTGTTAAGTTATAAATATTTCTAAGTAATCTTCACAATTAATTAAATCAATAATAATACTATAATCCAGCTTTTGCACCTACTGAAATTGTTGTTCCGGGCATAGGATAACCATACATAGTATGATATTTTTCATCTAACAAATTTTCAATAGAAAGATGGACCAAAATACGCGGAAGTATTTGAGCCGAGACTTTAGCGCCAATATTAGTATAATTTGGCAATCTGTCCTTGCTGTTATCACTTCCAAAAAGTCCTTCTACATGCAGTATAGAAAGCGAGAAAGTTGCTATGTCATATTTATAATCACCGCCAATAAATACTTTATGTTTTGGAATCGAGCGAGTATCTTTTCCCGGATCTATGAAGCTGTAATTGGAGTTAATTTGTAATTCACTCGAAATAAACGCCGATGCCGATAGTTCAACACCGCGATGCACAAATGAACCCGTGTTCACCCTTCCCCCCGGCTTAAATGCGGCAACTCTAATCAAATTGCTTCCTTCACCTAAGAACCCGACCAGTTCAGTTGAGACACGATTGGCAAATATATGCGAAACGCCAATTTCATAATTCCACATATTTTCCGGTTTTAGCGTAATTGTGGGGGCAAAGAGATACATTTCGGCAAGCGTTGGGCTTCTATATCCTTTTGCTGCTGAACCTCTGACAGAAGTTTCATTATCAAGTCTATAGACTGCACCAAATTGTGGAATAACAATACTGCCGAAAATTTCATTCCTATTAAATCTCAGCCCGCCGTTTAAAACAAGTTGGTTAAAAAGAGTGTGTCGCACATCTGCATATATTGCGTATTCATAAGCAGAAGGCGCTCCAAAATCCCTCGTCTTACTTTTTGCATTTCCACCGAATTTATTAAAATCAAATCCTGTAGTAATCGCATTATCCGAAATTAACGTTATGGTTTGATATGCAGAAAAAATAGCGTTATAGTCATCCGAGACCCAATCGCTTCCATCAAAAATTTTATGATGTCCAAAATTATAAACAAACCGGGTAGAACCTTTGGAAATACCGTGATCATTATCTACTGAAACCCCTGCATAACCACGGTTTATATCTATAAAATTATTTTTTGTTTTTGGCGCATAAATTGTCCCCGGATCGTACGAAGTGAATCCTGTCAAGCTCCCATCAATTGTAACTTTGAATTTTTCATCAATTTCTCTTGTTGCTTTTACATAACCGCTATTGGCATTAAATTCTGAAAATGGACGATGTCCGTCTGTGTGAGCTCGCGTAAAAGAAGCGGTTGTATTCCATCCATCCTCGCTATAACCAAACTTGCCGGCTAAATGTTGTGAATTATACGAACCGTACGAAAGCGTTACCTCACCAGAAATTCCCGGCTTTTGAGTTGAATGCGTGATGATATTAATTACTCCGCCCATCGCATTTGATCCATATAAAACAGAGGCAGGTCCACGAACAACTTCCACTCTCTCAGCGCTTGCCGAAAGATAACTATCAGCAAGTGGATGACCAAAAATTCCAGCAAATTGAGGTCGCCCGTCAATCATCATCAATATTTGTGTGTTAGGATTACCACCGACTCCGCGGATAGACATCTGTCCTGCTGAAGATGTCGTAACTCCAAAACCCAATATGCCTCGCTCCTGAACAAACACTCCCGGCACTTGTTGGCCTACGAGTGTAAGAATAGATTTGTGCGTATTAGCCGCAAGCACCGCCTGCGGAATAACTGATACTGTTGGTGTGATACTGCTTTTTACAACTTCTGTTCTCGTGGCTGTAATTGTTACCGGATCGAACGGATATGTTTTTACAGTATCCACATCAGGTTCATTTCCTGCAAACACAAACAATGTGAACGATAGTAAAAGTAAAAATACAATTTTAATGCGCATGATTTTTATTTCCTTTCAAAGATGTTGTAAGCGTGAGTTTTCCATGTTTAACCCCTTTAAAACTCAGAAGTTTTTCTGCAATTTTTTTAAGCGTTTTAGCATCCCCCTTCAGAAGTACGACTTCCAAACAATGATCATGATCAATGTGAACATGGGACGTAGAAATAATATTTTTGAAGTATTCATGTTGCAAACTCGATAGTTGTTTTTCCAATTCTCTTTTATGGTGATCGTAAATATATACCAACGCGCCATAGACTTTTCCTTGCGCTATTTCAACACTTTCTTCTACTAATTTGTTCCTTACGATATCTCTTACGGCTTCCGATCGATTCGTATAACCTTTGTGTGAAATTAAATGATCGAATTGATGGAGAAGTTCTTCCTCCATCGATACACCAAATCTGATTAATTTTTCCATAACTTTTCCGTGCTACTTTTTTTATAAATGTAGCACGATATTAAGACAATTACAAGTATGATTTAATAGATAATTTTCAAAATCATTATTGATATATTATCTCCGCTGTTGGCGCGTCTATCGAAGCATAGGAAGAATCGATTTATTTTAACCACAGAGTTCACGGATTTGCGCGGAAAATCTTCTCTGTGCTCCCAGTAATCTATACGGATTTATTATTCTTACAACTTAATACTAAAAGGAATTTAGGTGAGACTTAATTAATTCTATTACTATCTCAACTGCCGCCTCAACTGATATTTTGGTTTTTTCAGAAAGTTCTTCGCTAAATTCAAATTGCGATGCAGGAATTCCAATTATATAAACCTTAGATGGAATGCTTTGATACAATTGCTGACTTAAACTTAGTAGTGATTCGGGGGATATAAAATGAGTGTGCGGTTGATCGCTGTTTATACTTGGCGAAATCAATCGCGCATACGGTTGTGATGTGCTTTCGTCGGCGTCAATAAAAAAAACTAAATCAGATTCGGCAATTTGCTCGGCTAACTCGGGCATAAGCTGATGCACGCAAACGCAGTTAATTTCAGGATGTTGTTTTGCTATCAATTCTGCGGCGCGAATACCAGCCGCATCATCTCCACGAAGCGTATTGCCGTAGCCAACGACTAACGTTTTTTTCATCTGCTAATTTTATCCAGCAACTCTCCCTTTGAATTAAACAGTTCTACCGCCATCGGCATCTTGCCGAGAGCATGAGTAGAACATGAAAGACATGGATCGTAACAACGAATTCCAGCTTCAACCCGATTTAAAATTCCCTCCGTAATTTTTCCTTTTTTACCGTCAATAAAATGAGCGGCAATTTGTTTTACGGTTCGGTTCATTGCGATATTATTTTGCGCTGTAGCGATAACAAGATTTGCTTTTTTAATTACGCCATCTTTATTTACATAATAATGATGAAACAACACGCCGCGTGGCGCTTCGGAGCAACCGACTCCTTCGGTTCTATTAATTGACGCCATCGAGCGAACGTTTGTGCCAAGGATTGCAGGATCATTTAAAAGCATTTCAATTTTCTCGACCGCAAACAACATTTCTATACATCTGGCGTAATGGTAATAGAAAGAATTGTTCACAACTCCAACATTTCCGCTTAATGCTTTAAAGACTTTGCGTTCAGCTTCCGCTAATGGAGTTTCTATGTAATCGCATATATTTACTCGCGCCAATGGACCAACCCGGTAAATTCCTTTTGGATAATCAAATTGTTTATAATAAGGAAACTTTAAATATGACCAAGGTTCAACTGCTTCGCCGAAATGTTCATAATATTTTTTTGGCTCAATCTTGTCTGCTATTGTGTTATCATTTCCATCTTTAATGCGGAGATAACCATCGTAATATTCCAATCCGCCGTCTTTGGTAACTAATCCAACCAACAATGATCGGAAATTTCCAAATTCAGGGATTTCTTTTTGATATTTCTTATGAATTTTCTTTATTGCCTCTAAAGCCAATTGCACGGTCTCTTTTGCTTCGGGAATCCAGCCAAGCATGTAATCTTTTTTTGCTGGTTCGAGCGGATCGCGCACACCGCCTGGAACTGTCCAAGGAGTATGAATTCGCCGACTGCCAAGTATTTCGATAATCTCTTGTCCAAATTTTCTTAATCGAATTCCACGCTTAGTAAATTCTTTATCAGCGGCAATTAAACCAAAAACATTTCGAATCGCCGGATCGGAATCAAATCCTAAAAGAAAATCGGGGGATGAGAGATGGAAAAAACTTAACGCATGCGATTGCAACCATTGAGCAAGCGTTAACAATCGGCGTAGTTTTTCGGCAGTTTCAGGAATTTCAACCGCAAGTATATCATCGCCGGCTTTTGAAGATGTAACAAGATGACTTGCCGGACAAATACCGCATATTCGCGATGTAATGCCGGGCATTTCCCAAAGCAATCTGCCTTCAGTAAATTTTTCAAATCCGCGAAATTCGTTTACATGAAATCTTACATCTGATACGTCATTATTTTCATCTAGCTGAATTGTAATCTTTGCATGACCCTCAATTCTGGTCACCGGAGCTAAGGTAATAGTCTTTGACATTTATTTCTCACATTCTTAATTAAAAATTTCTCATTAATAACTTTGTTTTATCCATAACGCAAGTAAGCTGGCGGAAGTTCTGGAATTTTTCCATTCAGCAATTCTGTTATAACAAACCATATTTGATCTGCCGTAGGCGGACAGCCATGCAGCCATGCGTCAACTTTTATTATTTCATGCAGCGGCTTGGCTGTTTTCATTAGTTGCGCAATAGTTGTGTATTCATCTGGGATACGCGGATTTTTTTCCGCAAAATCTATATAAGACCGTTGCAGCACATCATCCAAAGGAATCGGGTTGCGCATAGCTGTAACATTGCCTGTTGTAGCGCAATCGCCAAACGCAACTATTATACGTGAATTTTTACGGATGATATGCGCTAATTCCTCATTTTCGGAGTTTGCTATTGCTCCTTCAACAAGCGTTACGTCAACATTTTTCGGAAAATCTTTTATATCAGCAATTGGCGAATACACAAGCTCTATTTTATCCGCAAGTTCAATCAATCGCTCATCTAAGTCGAGAAAAGACATATGGCATCCCGAACATCCGCCTAACCATGCTGTTGCTACTCTTGGTTTCATATTAGTTCTCAGTAATCAGTTATCAGTTTTCAATAATTAATTTTTATTTTTTTAGTTTACAATATTATACAAAACTATTCATCTTCTGGAGCAACACGTATCCATTCTCTTTTATTTCGCGCCGTTACAATGAATTTAATAAATCCACGTTCTTTTTCCATTTCGCCTATAGTTGCGCCCTTCTCGAATAATGCGCCGGTTGGGCAAACACGCACACATTTCCCGCAGGATGTGCAGCTTTCGGACTTACCCCATGGCATATGAAGATCAGCAATAATTTCACAGTTAATTCCTCGTCCGCCAATATCCCACACATGCGCTCCTTCAACTTCGTGGCAAACTCTCACGCATCGCGTGCAGAGAACGCACCTATTTCTATCCATTACGAACTCTTTATGTGTTGCGTCAAGCGTTTTACGCGGATAAAGATATGGAACACGTACATGGTCTAACCCTACTTCATACGCAAGGTCTTGCAATTCACAGTGACCATTCACAACGCAAACAGCACATTGGTGATTTCCTTCAGACGCCAATAACTCTACAATCATTTTTCGATATTTTTTTAATCGCTCTGTCTCTGTCCGAACTATCATACCCTCTGTAGGTTTTGTTGTGCAGGCGGGAAAAAGTTTTGGCGTTCCTTCAATTTCGACCATGCACAATCGGCAAGCGCCAAGCGTAGATAGCCCTTCGAGAAAACATAAAGTAGGTATGTGGATTTTATTATCGCGCGCTACTTGAAGAATTGTTTCGCCTTCGTGAGCGCTGTACTGAACATCATTTATCGTAAATGTTATAACTGACATAAATTATGACTCCTTTGCTGCAATTTCATTTGAATGGCCATTTCCTTGCGCAAGTAATTCGGTCTTCTTTTTCAATTTCGATGTATATTCTTCTCTAAAAAATCGAATAGTTGATAAAACCGGATTGGGCGCCGATTGACCAAGTCCGCACAAACTCGTTTCTTTAACCATCATACAGAGTTCTTGCAGCAATATGAATTCTTCCTCGCTCGCTTCTCCTTTGATTACTTTATCGAGAAGCATGTAAATATGTTTTGTTCCAACACGGCAAGGTATGCACTTTCCGCACGATTCATCCATGCAGAAATCCATAAAATATTTTGCAACATCAACCATATCGGCTTTATTGTTCATAATAATCATTCCGCCGCTACCCATAATAGAGCCGACAGTTTGGAGCGATTCATAATCAACCGGCAAATCGAGGTGTTCATTCGGAATACATCCGCCGGAAGGTCCACCTGTTTGCGCCGCTTTAAATTCTGTTCCATCAGGCGTTCCGCCGCCTATATCGAAAACCACTTTCTTAAGCGGAATGCCCATTGGCACTTCTACTAAACCAGTTCTTTTAATATCGCCCGCCAATGCAAATACTTTTGTACCCGGACTTTTCTGTGTGCCGATACTATTAAACCATCCGCTTCCATTCAGAATTATCGGAGCAACGTTTGCAAAAGTTTCCACATTATTTATTACGGTCGGTTTATCCCATAATCCTTTTTCAGAAGGATATGGCGGGCGTACTTTTGGACGTCCGCGTCTGCCCATTACCGAACGCAACAATGCAGTCTCTTCACCGCAAACAAATGCGCCCGCGCCAATACGAATATCAATTCTAAAATTAAATTGTGATTCTAAAATCCGGTTGCCTAATAAACCAAATCTTTCAGCGTGTTTGATTGCTGTCTTTAATCGGTCTATAGCCAACGGATATTCAGCGCGCGCATAAATATATCCCTGATTTGCGCCGACAGCATAACCGGCAATCGCCATTCCCTCTAAAACTCTATGAGGGTCGCCTTCAAGAACGCTTCGATCCATAAACGCACCGGGGTCGCCTTCGTCGGCGTTGCAAACCACATACTTCTGATCAGAAGTTCCTTTGCGAACAATATCCCATTTCAATCCAGTCGGATAGCCGGCGCCACCGCGTCCGCGCAAACCAGATTTCCGGATTTCGGAAATTACTTCTTCGGGCGTCATTTCAGATAAAGCTTTTGCTAAAGCTTCATATCCATCTGCCGCTATATATTCTTCAATGCTTTCTGCGTTTATTCGCCCCATATTTTCAAGCACAATCTTTTTCTGATACGAGAAGAAGGGGTCATTCAGATCAAGCAGATTTTCTGCAACTTTTTTTCCTTGTGCTATATGCTCAACAATTATTCGCCTTGCAACATCAGCATTCACTTGTTGATAAAGAGTTTTATCCGTTTGAATAAAAACAAGCGGACCTTCTCCACATAGTCCCAAACAACCAGTGCCGACTAATTCACATTTTTTGGTTAAGCCAAGTTCTTCTAATGTCTTTTTCATTGTTGTTTTAACAGCATCGCATCCGCTCGAAACACATCCTGCAGATGAGCAGTACAAAATTCTGTGATCGTATTGCGCCTGACGCGCTTGTTCTTTTTCAGCCACATCATGGAGTTCTTCAACCGTCATACAGCCACCTCCTTCTGTTCTTCCTGCCATTGTTTAATTTTATTAATTGCATCATTGGGCGTTAACTTGCCGGCAACCGTATTATCCATTACAACAACTGGCGCAAGTCCGCACGAACCAACACACCGCGCCGCTATAAGAGATACTTTATTATCTTTTGTTGTTTCTCCAAACTTGCACTGGCATTGATGCTCAACTGCTTTTTGAATTTCGTTCGCGCCTTTAACATAGCAAGCCGTACCGGTGCAAAGCACAAATGTGTGTTCTCCCTGCGGCTTCATACGGAAAAAGTGATAGAATGTAGCAACGCCATACACCCGGCTTAAAGGAAGCTTTAGCGAGTTTGAAATGTAAATCAAAAGATCGTTATCTAAAAAACCAAATATTCCCTGAGCTACATGCAAAATTTCAATTAACGAATCGCCGCTTGAATGATGCTTTGTTATAGCTCTATCGAGCAGTTTAAACCGATTATCGCCGCTCGGATGATTTTTTTGTTCTGCTTTTACCATTTATTATTCATTTTCCATTATTTGTTATACAATTTATATTAACTTACAAATTTTTACTTACGATTATTAATTTGCTCTAACAACCATTTCCACCACTTTTCAATTCCTTCTTTTGTGGTGCAAGAAGTTTCAAATATTTTTAATTTTGGATTTATTTTTAATGCGTTATTTTTCAATTCATCTATATTACAATTTACATACGGCAATAAGTCAATTTTATTAATTATAAGAATAGAAGAATTTCGGAACATACTCGGGTATTTTAACGGTTTGTCATCTCCTTCTGCTACACTTGCGACTACTACTTTTATGTCCTCTCCTAAATCATAGTTAGCCGGACAAACAAGATTGCCGACATTTTCGATAATTAACAATTGAATCCCCTTCAATTCTAAATTAGCTACAGCATCCTGAACTAACTTCGCGTCTAAATGACATGCGCCGTTTGTTACTATTTGCACGACAGGCACATTAAGCTTTGCTATGCGTTGTGCGTCAAAATCAGTTTGAACATCTCCCTCGATTACAGCAATCTTAATTTTATTTTTCAAATATTCCAACGTGCGTTCTAATATACTTGTTTTACCGGAGCCGGGCGAGCTTACGATATTTAACACATACATTCCAAGTTCATTAAACTTCTTACGGTTGATAGCCGCAAGCTCATCATTTTTTTCTAAAACTTTTCTTTCTATTGTTACTATACTCATTATTTTTCCATTGGTTCATTAAGCTTAATATCAATAATATCCAATTCGGTTCCTGATAAAATTTTTGTATCTGCGCCCCCGCATTGCTCGCAAATTATAAACCCTAATTCGTTTTCAGATATTTTATTGCAGGCATTACACTGAACTTGAAATGGAATGGACTCAATTTCTAATTTTGCTTCTTTTAGCATTGAATCTTCTTTAATTGCGTTAAATGAAAACTCAAGTGAATTTGTTACAATTCCGGCGCATGATCCAATTTTTAAGCGAATGCTTGATACGTTTGCCCATTCTGTATCTGGCACATTTCTTTTAACTATATCGATTATATTTTGAGCGATTGAAAGTTCATGCATAAACAAATCTGCTACAATATCGCAAAAATTGTCCTAATTGTAAATTAAAATATTTTCGTAAAAACATACTAATATGTTGCTAATAATAAAGTCTACCATGTTAAATTTTTAAAAATGAATAATTGTGCTCGATTATTTTAAAAAAGACAAGTGAAACTCTTGAATAAATTTCTGTGTTTTAAAATTAAACATACTAAACAAATTAAAATGAAATTAATACTCATTTATTTCATTAGTTTTCTTTTTTGGGGCTGCCTAAAAATGAATTCAAATAAAAGTGACGGTTATATGATTGATAGTAAAATGGAAACAGCAACATTTGCTTGCGGTTGTTTTTGGTGTACAGAAACAGCTTTTACAGATTTGGATGGCGTAATAAGTGTTACTTCCGGCTATTCTGGCGGACATGTAAAAGACCCAACATACGACGAAGTTTGCAAAGGTACAACAGGACATTACGAATGCGTGCAAATAATTTTTGATCCAAAAATAATTAGTTACACAGAACTGCTCGATATTTTTTGGCGCCAGATTGATCCTACCGACGGAAGTGGATCTTTTGTAGATAGAGGTTCGCAATATCTTTCCGTAATTTTTTATCATAACGAGTTGCAGAAAAAAATTGCTGAAACATCTAAAAGTGAATTAGAAGAAAGTAAAATTTTCGACAAACCGATTTTAACACGTTTAATAAAATTTTCAGAATTCTATCCTGCAGAAGAATATCACCAACAATTCTGCAGAAAAAATCCGGTTCGGTATTACAGCTACCGAAACGCATCTGGCAGAGATAAATATATTGAAAAGGTTTGGGGGGATATTGGATTGGATAAATATAAAATTCCGAGTACAGAAGATATAAAGAAAAAATTATCTCCAGAGCAATTTATTGTTACCATGCAATGTGGAACGGAACCGCCTTTCAAAAACGCCTATTGGAATAATAAAAAAGAGGGAATTTATGTAGATGTTATATCTGGAGAACCTTTGTTTAGTTCTAAAGATAAGTATGATTCCGGCACAGGTTGGCCCAGCTTTACAAAACCTATAGATACAAGACATATAGTTAAAAAATCAGATAAATCTTTATTTATGGATCGAGTTGAAGTTCGAAGCAAAAATGGGGAAGCTCATCTCGGACATGTTTTTTATGACGGCCCATCTCCCACCAATCTTCGTTATTGCATTAATTCTGCTTCGTTAAAATTTATACCAAAAAAAGATATGGAAAAAGAAGGTTATGGATATTTGCTGTTTTTATTTCATAATTGAAGTTACGCGACACATTAAAGTCATCACGTTCACAATTTTACCTAAAAGAGTGTTTTTTAAGAAATGCCTGCATTTGCGGGAATCCGGATCAGGCAGCATAATTTAGTAAATAACCCACACTATGAATATACCGTTTTTGCAACGTTCATTCAGAAAAACTTATAATTTCTTCACTTAACCTCTACAGACACAAAGTAACGTTTTATG
>JBBIII010000045.1:0-21196 GCA_037446575.1 Ignavibacteriales bacterium | reverse complement strand
CTTCTTACTTCTTACTTCTTACTTCTTACTTCTTACTTTATCTAGTATTTTCATCAATCCAATCTAACACAGTTTTGTACCATAATTCAGAATTTTGCGGCTTTGCTACAAAATGACCTTCGTCCGGGAAATAAAGCATCTTTGATTTTACTCCCAGCCGTTGTAACGCTGTAAATAATTGAAAACCTTCGCTAACATCCAATCTATAATCCAACTGACCATGAATAACAAGTGTCGGTGTTTTAAAATTCTTTGCATATTCCATTGGCGAGAATTTTTTGTAAAGCTCAGGGTTTTCGTAAGGCGTTCCCCCGAATTCCCATTCTTTGAACCAAAGTTCTTCAGTAGTACCATAAGCGCTAAACGGATTAAAAATTCCATCGTGCGATACAATACACTTGAAGCGATCTGTATGCCCTAACATCCAATTCATCATATAACCGCCATACGAAGCGCCAGCCGCCGCCATCCTATTGCTGTCAATATAAGCATAGTTATTAAGAACGTAATCCAGTCCATTCATCAAATCTTCATAAACCTTTCCACCCCAATCTTTGCTGATCTCATCTGTAAATTTTTGACCATAGCCGGTGCTTCCACGCGGATTTATCATAACTACAACATAACCGCGAGAGGCAAACATTTGTGAATTCCACCGATAATGGAAATCATCCCCCCACTGTCCTTGCGGTCCGCCATGGACTAAAAATATAAGCGGATATTTCTTTTTTGAATCAAAGAATGGCGGCTTCAGCAAAAAGCCCTGTACTTTAGTTCCACCAGCTCCCTCAAACCAAAAATTCTCCAATGGATTCATTTCTAATTGTGCAAGCCGTTCTTTGTTTATGAAAGTAATTTGCTTCAAATTTTTTCCATCACTTCCAACTCTGAATATTTCTTCCGGCATGTTTGCTGTTTCACGAGTTATAATCAATGTCCTTCCATCAGGGGTTATAGCCAATCGAGAATTCCATCCGTGTGTAAGAATTGATATGACTTTCTTATCGCTAATATTGACTTTGAAAATCGAAACATTTCCTTTGTCATCTGCATTAAAGTAAAGAGATTTTGAGTCAGGCGACCACACAACATCATTTACGCTGTAATCAATATTTTCCGTCAGATTAATTAGTTTTGAAGTAGAACGCTCATAAAGAACTAATTCCTTTCTATCAGATTCAAAACCGGGCCGGCGCATCATTCGATATGCTATATATTTTCCATCGGGAGAATATAACGGCTGGCTATCGTTTGCCGGATTATTTGAAATATTCTTTTCCTTCCCGCCTTCAACAGGCACAATATAAATTTCATTATTTGTACTGATTGCAATTAACGAATCCGGATTTTTAGTGAACGCAATTTCCTTACTATCCGGTGAAAAGGAGTAATCCCAATATCCGCCTAAATCAATCGGCGGAATATCAAAATCACCGGGGGTTATGTCAATAGCTTTTCCTCCGCTCGAAGGCATAATAAATAGATGGCTTCGCTTATTGTCTTTCCAATAATTCCAGACACGAAAAGGAAGAGTTGTAAATATTTTTGCTTTTACTTTGTTTTTTTCGATTTCCACTAATCGCTTTGCATTGCAATCTTCATCCGGACAATCAGGATAAACTACCGATGTGAAGGCAAACCACTTACCATTTGGTGATACGATTAAGCCAGATGCTTCCGTAGCAATTTTTGAAATTTTCTTTGCTTCTCCGCCTTCGGTAGATATTGTCCAAATTTGAGATACGCCATCGCGTGTGGAAACAAATGCGATGGATTTGCCGTCTGGCATCCAGCGTGGATTATTATTTTGTCCTTTCGCATTTGTAAGTTGCCTCACTTCTCCCCCTGCAATCGGCACAATATAGATATTGCTCGTGGATTTATTTTCTTCTTTGATTTGCCAAGTTACAACAAATGCGATGGTTTTTCCATTTGGAGAGATTTGAGGATCAGATATTCTACCAAAACTTATCAGATCATCAAACGATATGGCTCTTTTGGGTTGTGCGTAAGTTATGGATATAAGAAAAATAGAAATGATAGTTAGAACTTTTTTCATATGATCTCCTGATTTAGAGACCTTACAAAGGTCTTAAAGATTATTCCTTAGATACCTTCGGAAGGTTTTGGATATTTATTTGTATGAATGTAGCAGAAAAAAGAGAAAGGCACAACGGAAACAATATATTTGCTCAATGGCGAATAGACCATAATATCGATAGTTATGAATTATTTTCACCTCTCTCATAAAAGACTTTCCCTACTCTTTGAATATGGTCCAATACATCTTTATCAGTAATATCCTTTAAAATAGATAGATCAAAAGAATAGGGTAAAAACAAATCATCTATTTCTTTCATTATTTGATGAAGCATCGGATGTGTTAAATCTTCTCCACCCAATAAAGTAAGATCAATATCAGAACCATTTTTGTAATTACCTTTAGCCCGAGAGCCATAAATAATAGCTTTTTCTACCTGATGATAACGTGATAAAATTAACTTAATTTTATTTGTAGTTTCTTCCTTTAAACCGAATTGAATAGCCATTATACTTTTTCCTTCAAGTTTTGCAGAATATTGCATAGTTTTTGAAATTCAAAGTAATAACTTTTTAGAATAGCTTGTAATATTTTTTTGGCAGTTTCATCATTATAAGTATGCGTAGTCATTGTTCTATCTTCAACCATATTCATCCAGGTATCGCCATTCTCAATTAGACCTCTACGAAATGCTAATTTAATGGCATCTTTACTTCCGTGAATATTAATTTCGCCTTGCGATTCGAAATAATCTTTTAAAGTATTCCATGCAAGTTCGTACGTATATTCAAAAGCTTGAATTAATCCTTGTTCTTCGAGCTTTGAGAGTGAACGTTTCTGTGAAATCTCCACTGCCTCTTGCAATTGCGAAAAAGCTTTTTTGTAATTTTTACTCCGTTGTATCCATCTAATATCTTGAGTACTCATTGATTATCTCCTAAATATTTTTGATTGGATATCCATTTCAATTCATAACTCTATCATACAATTAATTGCAGATTGTTCTCACACCCAACCTCTCAATTTGCATGCTTCTGCTACGCGGGCAACAGCTACAACCATAGCTGCTAAACGCGGATGGACTTTTTTCTCTCGTATTGCTTCTTGAACTGTTTGGTAAGCTTTTCGCATTTTTTCATCCAGGCGGGTATGCACTGTTGCTTCATCCCAGAAAAACAAATTTTTATCCTGCACTATTTCAAAATAAGAAACAGTTACACCGCCGGCGTTTGCTAAAATATCCGGAATAACATGAATACCGCGTTTATGCAAAATTATATCAGCTTCCGGTGTGGTAGGTCCATTAGCAAGCTCGCATATAATTTTCGCTTTTATTCTTTGTGCATTTGCTTCGTTAATCGAATTTTCAAGAGCTGCCGGATAAAGTATTTCGACATCAAGCTCGAGCACAGAATCACGCGGAATATTTTTTGCGCCCGGAAAACCGACTACTGAGCCAGTTTTCAATTTATGTGTAACAAGTTCTTTACAATTCAGTCCATCCGGGTTATAAATTCCTCCGCGAGAATCACAAGCAGCGACAAGCTTTCCTCCACCGAGCAATTCCGAGTGCATTAGAGCAGTTCGTTGCCCTGCATTTCCAAATCCTTGAATTGCAAAAGTTCCAGTTGGATCAACACCGAGTGCTTTACACGCTTCACGAACAGCCATAACACCGCCGCGCGCTGTTGCATCCCTTCGTCCTTCAGTTCCACCAATTTGCTGTGGTTTATCTGTAAAAACTCCCGGTTGATGGACATGCATCAAAGTTTCATACTCATCCATCATCCATGCCATGGTTTGTGGATTAGTATAAACATCCGTAGCGGGGACATCTTTATCAACACCGATGTATTGAACAACTGCGCGAACGTAAGCGCGTGATAAATTTTCCAATTCGCGTTCCGACATTTCACGTGGATTGCACACGACGCCGCCTTTTGCGCCACCTAAAGGCAAATCCAATACAGAAGTCTTCCACGTCATCCAACCTGCTAATGCGCGAATTGAATCATCCGTTTCATCCGGATGAAAACGAATTCCGCCTTTTGCAGGTCCGCGTGCATAATTATATTGGATACGATAACCGTGAAAGATTTTAACAGAACCATTATCCATCTGAACTGGGATAGTAAATTTATGTTCGCGTTGAGGCCACATTAGCAAAGCAGTAGTAGCTTGATCGAGATTGAGTATCTTAGCGGCTTCGGCAACCTGTTGTTGAAGCACCTTGAAAGAATTATAGGAATTCATTGTGCATCACTCCTCTTTCTGTTCGGTTTTTTCTTCCGGCTTATCAGCAATTTCTCTTCTATCAAGAATAATTCTATACCAACAATTCTTGCACATCAAAGAGCGATCAACGCTTAAAAGCACTTGCTGCCACGGACTTAGTTTTTCACCACAATGTGGGCATGTGTCAAATACTTGTTTTGATTGTGACAATTTATTTCTCCGGTTTCAGAATAACACCCTTATTTTGATGTCCATTTATTTTAATAGTTAATGGCTTATTAAATCTGAATAACTTCGTAATTATTTTCGATTCGTAAGGATTTTGGGAAAGAAGCCAATCCCAATCCAATTTTCCTTGTTTCTGAAATTCGTTGACTGTAAAATAACCTATCATAAAAGAAGTAATATTTTGAAAAAAATGCGACCCCTGCGACGGAGAAACGGATAAATCTTTAAACCCGGTTTCAATAATAGCTTTTGCGCCAGATATTTGTTCCCAGGCGACCGGAATACCTAACCACGGATCGAGAGAACCCCATCTGCCTATTCCAATTAAAAGATAATGCCTATTCTCATTTAATAGCATAGTATTAAAAGCCGCAATTTCTGCCGCAACTTCTCTACTCGCACCGCGTTCGAAAAGTTTATAATCAACCGCTACTATATCGTGTATGCCTTCAATAATTCCGTTGCCAAGCACCTGATTGCTTTGACACAAAACTAGCGAATCATCAATTTGATCGATAGATAACTGCTCAGATTCACGATGAATTACCAAAGGTCGAATTTGCAGTAAAGCGAATTCCATCATTTTATTTCCGCTTGAATTTAGATTTACGGCAAATTCAATTTCAACAGGTGTACCCATGCCCCATATTCCCATATCTAAGAGCAATTCAATAATTTCAGCAAGCGGATATAAATTGTTTTGTAAAATTGGAGCAAAAGTAACTACACGCGCACCCTTTCTGCTTAATCCGCTATATATAGCGTCGTTTTCGGGTACGTATGTTGAACCCATGTACTGCAATACTCCGTCTTGTTCTGCAACACTTAAGTCGTGCTTGCATATCATCATATCATGCGTTTCAGAGCCAAAGTCTGTATCTGCATCTAATAATAATGAAAAGAAAGCTTGCTGGGTTGTATTCAATGTTTCCTTAACAGAATAAAGCTGACTTAAATCTTTTGGATATTTAGGACAGAATCGAATTGTATTGCCGCCATCTACAACCCATTTTCCAAGTCCTAACGCCACCGACGCTATTCCATCTGATGATTTTTGCGGCGCCATTGGATAGAAATTATGCGATTTTGCTACGCCAGAAACATCTGGGTAATAACGATTCTGATGCGCTTTGCCAACAAGACATTGTATTATTACAGCCATTTTTTCTTCTTCAAATCGATATGACGTAACTCGTATATATTCTTTTGCGCTCTGATAGAAAGTTGACGCATAAACTCTTTTTATGCTATTTAATAATTCATTCAAGCGAATATTAATATCGCCATTTGAATTTGGAATCATATAAGTTTCGTACACTCCGGCAAACGGATGGTACTGCGAATCTTCTAACATGCTGGATGAACGAACCGCTAATGGAACTTGAACAAGCTCAAGAAATGAAATAAGTTCAGCTATAATATCTTTCGAAAATTTTTCAGCCGATAAAAATCTTCTTGTAATTTCCCTGTCATCTTCGCAATGTAAAGCAAATTCACGGAGGTTATTGTCATTCAAAAACTGATCAAACACATTTGTTCCCAAAACGACCGCTGAAGGAACATAAATTTTTACGTCTTTGAAACGGTTACGAACATTATAATCGTTCAGCAGCATATCGACAAAGCCAAGACCACGCGCTTTACCGCCTAATGAGCCATCGCCTATTCGCACAAAGCTCGTCTCTGTGCCAAAAGTGTCTTTAGAAAAATTAGCTACTATTCCACGCTGGCATAAGCTTCGATAATGATGTAGTGATTTTATTAAGTCCTTCCTAAGCGCCTCTATTGTTGGAAAGTCGGTTACTTTTCTAGGACGAATCTTATCCGCCAACCAAAATTCCGTGCGCGCCTTTAACCAACTAGAAAAATGGTTTCGCTCGGCATGATAACGAACGCTCTCGTCCGGAACTATTCTAAGCATTTCTTCTAAGCTCTTCATATCGCTTGCACGCCCCACTTCAGTGCCATCCGGCAGTCTAAAGACAAAATCACCAAAACTGAAATTGTAGACCATAAACTGCTGTAGTTCATGCAATAAATTTTGCGAATCTTTGTGTACAAATGTAACGCCTAATTCTTCCGCCATAATTTGATTTTCATGAACGTTCGATAATAACAATATGGGCAAATCGGGTTTTTCTTTAATTATCGAATGCATTAAATCGATGCCTGCCTCGGGGTCCTGTATGCCATTACGCGGAAAATCAACGTCAGAAATTATACCAAGAAGAAATTTCTTATATCGCGTGTAATATGCAACTGCTTCTTCGTAAGAACTGCATAGCAAAATTTTTGGGCTGGCTCGCATTCTCAAAAATTTATGCCCTAAGTCAATTCCCTCCGACATTAGCCGCTGAGATTGTTTAAGTATTTCTGTATAAATAATAGGTAAAAATGAAGAGTAATATTTTACGTTATCCTCAATTACAATTATTGATTGCACGCCGACTGTATGTGTATCGTGTTCGACATTTAGCTTGTCTTCTAAATATTTAATGATGGCGATTATGATTCGAAAATCTCCCTGCCAAATAAAAATCTTATCGAAAACCGAAGTATCGTTGTTTCTTAAAAAGAATTTTAATTCACGCGTATCATGCATCAACAAAACTACAGGGATATTCAAATTAGATTGCTTCACCATACGCGCGAAATCAATCGCCTGCATATCATCAATGTGCAAAGTAGTAATAATAAGATCGAAGCGACGTTCTTCTTTTGCAAGCACGATAGCTTCTTTGCCGCTTGAAACACAAGTAAGTTCTGGCGATTGACTTAAATTAAGTCCCTCATACTCACCGCGACTCAATTCATAAAGACGCCCGTCTTCTTCAAATAAATATAAATCATAAAGACTGGAAACTAATAAAACATTACTTATTCGTATGCGCATCGGATTTTGGATACCGTAAAAGAGGTTCCCATATCCATGCTCGATTGAGGTAGATTCGATTGAAGTAATAACACGACCAATGTTTTTTTCCATTTATGTACACCCGTATTTATTTAAGCAACTGCATAGATATAATTACAACCTTGACAAGGCAGACGACCTTGTCAAGGTTTAACAGTTACTTTTATCTATATGCGGGCTACACAACTCCTTGATCCATCATCGCATCGGCAACTTTTAAAAATCCGCCGATATTTGCTCCGCTAACGTAATTACCCGGAGTTCCAAAACGCTCAGCAACATCCACGCAAGTTTTGTGAATGTTTTTCATAATCTGACGCAATCGGTTATCGACTTCCTCTCGAGGCCAAGGCAAGCGCATACTGTTTTGCGCCATCTCTAAACCTGAAGTCGACACACCACCGGCATTAGCCGCTTTTCCTGGTCCATACAATATTTTTGCGTCCAGAAAAACTCTAACGCCCTCGAGTGTTGTTGGCATATTTGCGCCTTCAGCCACGGCAATTACTCCGTTCTTAACTAAGTTCTGTGCGTCTTTTCCGTTAATTTCATTTTGTGTTGCGCTCGGGAACGCACATTCTGCTTTATGATTCCAAATCGGATTATAATCCAATTTTGGATCAACCGGCGTATAGACCGCATTCTTATATTTATCAGCATATTCCGAAATCCGCCCGCGTCTTATATTTTTTAATCCCATAACAAACGCAAGCTTCTTGTCATCAATGCCCGCTTCATCATAAATATAACCATTTGAATCTGAAAGTGTAACAACTTTTCCTCCCAATTGATTAATTTTTTCAACTGTATATTGCGCAACATTTCCACTGCCGGATACAAGGCAAATTTTGCCTTCTATTGTCTTACCGCGTGTTGCAAGCATTTCTGATGCAAAATAAGTCGCACCGTAACCTGTCGCTTCTGGACGTATTAATGACCCTCCCCAATTAAGACCTTTTCCTGTTAGCACGCCCGTAAATTCATTCCGTAATTTTTTATACTGACCAAATAAATATCCAATCTCACGTCCACCCACACCTATATCGCCTGCAGGCACATCCGTATCCGGACCAACGTGTCTGTATAATTCGTTCATAAACGCTTGGCAAAAGCGCATAATCTTTAAATCACTTTTACCTTTGGGGTCAAAATCGGAGCCGCCTTTTGCGCCCCCCATCGGCAATGAAGTTAAACTATTTTTGAAAACTTGTTCAAATGCAAGAAATTTTAAAATCCCAAGCGTTACAGAAGGATGAAAACGTAACCCGCCTTTATAAGGTCCAATAGCGCTATTCATCTGAACCCGATACCCTCGATTTATATGAACTTCCCCTTGATCATCTGCCCAAGGAATGCGAAACATAATTACGCGCTCTGGCTCAATTATTCGCTCTAATATTTTTGCCGTACGGTATTCAGGATGGCGATCTAAAACTATTGATAAGGATTCAGCAACCTCTTGAACCGCTTGGTGAAATTCTGGTTCAGCCGGATTTTTTGCTTTTACTTCAGCAATCAAATCATTAACATATTGCGACATAATTTTCTCCTATAAATTATTTTTTAAAATAGATTCTGAAGAAACACATTCTTCGATTGAAGATTTTAGGAGATTATAATAAAACTTAGTAGTCGCAGAATACTGAAATTCTTGTAAGGAATACCCTACACAGTAATATTTTGCCTTTTTAAAAAACAGCCACAATTTTAATCGTAGCTGTTTCATATCGTATGCTTAACCTACTTTCCACCTACGGTCATTTCAGCGACTTTAATTGTTGGACCGCTAACCGCGCGTCTTAGTTGTAAATCGTTGCCTACCATTTGTATATTATTAAGCAACTGACCAAGATTACCAGAAATTGTAATTTCAGCTACTGGATATGTAAGCTCGCCTTTTTCTATCCATAAACCATAAGCGCCACGCGATATATCTCCAGTTGTAGCCACTAATCCAAATCCTATTGTGCCAGTTAAGTACAATCCTTTATCAACAGATTTGATTATTTGTTCAGGCGTCACATTGCCTGCGCCTAAATATAAATTATTTGGTCCTCCGCTATTGCCAGTTGATTTCAATCCTAACTTTCTTGCCGAATATGTATCCATTAAATAATTCTTTAGAACGCCATTTTCTAAAACCACAGTTTTTCTTAAAGGAACGCCTTCGCCATCAAATAATTCTGTGCCGGGCGCACCCGGTATTAATCCATCATCAATTACATTCACAAGCTCATTACCCACTTTCTCGCTCAACTTCCCAGCTAAAAAAGATTGTTTTAAGTAAATATTATTTCCACTTACGCAAGTAACAAGAAAACTTAATAATCCAGCGGTCATTTGCGGTTCGAAGACCACGGGAACATTTTGCGATTCAACTTTTCTGCCGCCAATTAAGCGAGTAACACGGTGAATTGCTTTCTTTGCAATCTCTTCAGGTGATTCTAAATTAGCTAATGAAACCGAAGTATCATACCATCCTTCATCAAACAAATTCGGATCTTCTCCAGCTTGAAGATAAACGCCATTAGAACATCTTGTTCGCTTAAAAGAGCCGCTAAAACCATTTGAATTTGCCAAAAACCGCTCGCCTATATAAGTATTAAAAGATGATCCGTAAGATTTTGCAACACGTTTTTCTTTTAGGCATATTGCTTCAACTGCTTTTGCCGCATTAATTTTCTTTTCTGTCGGCATACCAACTATTTCCGGATCATAAATCTTTAAAGATTCAGCGTTAATTGTTATCGGTTCTTTTTCTGGCAAACCAGCGAACGGATCCGAACTTGAAAGCTTCGCTCTTTCAATTGCATTAAGCATCAGTTTATTCAAAGTGTCTTTGGATAAATCAGATGAAGATGCACGGGCTAATTTACCATCCACAAAAACGCGTAATCCAAGATTTTTCGAAACAGCTTCCATTAATTTTTCAATTTCGCCTTCGCGTATATCAACTGAAAAATTTTCATTTTGATTAATGCTGACTTCGACTTGAGACGCGCCGTTATTACGCCCAAATTCTACAAGTTCTTCCGCAAGTTTTAATAGATTATGTTTCATTATTTTCTTCCTCCTACTGTCATCTGACGTAATTTCAGTGTTGGCGTGCCTGCTGTAACAGCCGCCGTTTGGCCATCCTTACCACAACTTCCAAGGAAAAATGCAGTATCATTCGCTATCATTTCAATTTCATTCAGTATTTGAATATTTGTTCCAATTAGTGTGGCATTTTTTACTGGTTGTGTAATTTTTCCGTCTTCAATCATATATCCCATATTTACAGAAAAAGTGAACTTCCCTGTATCGCTTACCTGCCCACCTTGATAAGTTTCTGCGTAAAATCCTTTCTTAACAGATTTAATTATATCTTCAACTGAAGCTTCACCAGGAGCAAGCACTGTATTTGCCATGCGTGGAATTGGCGTGTGCCGATATGTTTGCCTTCGTCCATGTCCATCAGGGTCTGTTTTCATAACTTTTGCAGAAAGTCTATCTTGCAAATAACCGACAAGTATTCCGTTTTCTATCAACATTTTCTTTATCGGAATTACGCCTTCGTCATCAACATTATAACTTCCGCGGTAATATGGAATTGTAGGATCATCATATATAGTAACAATCGGATTTGCCACTTGCTTACCTAATTTATCCCACATTATAGATGTTTTCTTCCAATTTGCATCGGCTTCCAATGGATGCCCAACTGCTTCGTGAATCATTACGCCGGATTGACGACTACTTAGAACAACCGGTTGTTCACCTGCAATCGGGTCAATTGCAGATAGCAACGTAATAGCTTCTTCAGATGCTTTCTTCCCGGTTGTTTCTGGAGTTTCGATATTGGTAAAGAAATTCAAACCATATCTTCCCCCAGCAGTTTTAAAACCGGTATTTCTAATGCCTTTTTCTTCTGCTGTGGCAGATACAACTAACCGCATCTGAGGGCGCGCATCTGAAATTAATAGTCCCTCGCTGTTAGCGATTGTAACATGTTGTATTTCGTCTGCAAGTGTAGATTGAACTTTCACAATTCGGTTATCATAATTTTGCGCGGCGTTGTACGCTCTTTTTACTATATCGACTTTTGTTTCAAGCTTAACGCCGCTTAAAGGCAAATTGTTATCATACACTTTCAATTTTGAATTTTTCTGAGTAAGACTTGCAATTTTTAATTTTGAATTAGATGACGCAATAGCCGCCGCGGCTAAAGCTGTTTGTTTCATTTTCTCAAATGAAAAATCATCAGTGTAACCGTATCCTGTTTGCGCGCCTTTTAGAACTCGAATACCAACACCAAGAGTTATATTTTCAGATGAATCTTTGACTATATCCTCCTCCATAGTAACCGAATTCAAAGTTCTATACTCGAAAAATAGTTCGGAAAATTCGCCCCCTTTCGAAAGCGCAATTTCCAAAATCTTTTTCATATCCGTTTTCGATACTCCAAATCTTTCTTCAAAAATAGATGGTATGCTCGGAGGCGCAATTCCTTTGGCAAGTAAATCAAACCATAATCCAGATGTCAATGTTGCCGCCACCCCAACTCCGCTTTTCTTTAGAAAATCTCTACGCTTGTTATCATACATATAAACACCTTTTGAAAATTTGTTGAATAAACATTTGACCTTTTCATAAAGCAATTATAACCATTTTTTATTTAAAAAAGCGACTATTGTCCCGGTTTCGTAATTATCCCTTTGTTTTTTCTACCGTTTATTTTTGCTGTAATTGGTTTATCAAACCTCAAATGACGAACATGCTCAAATTCATGAATTGCTTGCTGAGATTTCAACCAATCCCAATCAATAAAACCGAGATTATGAGATGCATTTACAGTAAAATAACCGATTCGAAAAGATGTTATGTTTTGAAAAAAATGGGAACCTTGAGATGGTGTAACGTCGATATCCTTGAACCCTGATTCCACAATTACAGCCGCGCCTGAAATTTGATCCCAAGTTACTGGAATACCGAGCCAAGGATCCATACTTCCCCATCTTCCTAAACCAATTAGAGCATAAGGACGATTTTCCAACCTTAACTTTGAATTTAATTCACTGACTTCTCGAGCGGTCTCTTTACTTTTTGCTCTCTCATACTTATCATTGTCAACTACAATTACGTCATAAATATTTTGAATTGCACCATTGCCAAGAACTTGGTTGCTTTGGCAAATGAGATTATTCCGAACAAATTGTTCAACATCTAACTCTTCAAATTCCAAACTCATTACAAGCGGACGAATTTGAAGTAAAGCGAATTCTTTAGGCGCGTTTGGCGGAGTGTTCATGTTCACCGCGAATTCAATTTCAACTTGTGTTCCCATCCCCCAAGTTCCCATGTCTAAAATCATATCTAATATTTCAGGCAAAGGAAAAATTCGATGCTTTAACACCGGAGTAAAAGTAACAACTCGTCTACCTTGACGTGAAACGCCATCATACACTACATCGTCTTCTTGCGAATAAGTTGAACCGACATAGTAAAGCGTATTATCCTTTTCTGCGGTTTCAAGATCGTAATACTTTATCATTACATCCGGCGTCTCGTGGTTTTCGTGGCTAAAGGTTTCGTTCAAGTCAAGCGCAAGATATCCTTGTTGCGCATTTCGTATCGTCTCCTTTGTCGAAAAAAACTGAAGCATATGCCGCGGATATTTTGGACAAAAGCGCACAGAATTTCTTCCTTCAACCACGGTATATCCTAAACCTAAAGCGACCTGCACTATTCCATCTTCGGATTTCTGAGGTGGAACCGGGTAAAAATTATAAGATTTTGCCACGCCGGCAAATTCAGGATAAAATCTTTCGTTATGAGCTGACCCAACCATCTTTTGTATTACAACAGCCATTTTTTCTTCCTCAAGCCGATATGGTGTTGCTTTCATATATTCTTTCGCGCTTTTTGTATAAGTTGAAGCATATACAAGTTTAATGCTGTCTAATAATTCCTGAAGCCGTTTATCGGGATCCGGATTCTTATTTGGAAGCATGTACGTTTGATATACGCCGGCGAAAGGTTGATATTGCGAGTCTTCAAGCAGACTCGATGAACGAACAGCCAAAGGTTCTCGAGCAATATCTAAGAAATCGATAAGGCGATAAATAATTTCTGGCGGAAAGAACGGCGCATCAAGAAACCGAGTTAGTAATTCTTCATCGTTATCGACTTCGAGAACAAATTTATCAAGTTTGTTTTCGTATAAAAATCTGTCAAAAACATCTGTGGCAATAACGACTGCTGAGGGAACAGAAATTTCCACTCCTTCGAATTTATTCCGAATATTATAATCGTTTATGAGGTTATTGATAAAACCCAATCCACGCGCCTTCCCGCCGATAGAGCCGGTTCCAATTCGAGCAAAAGTATTACGCGGGTCAAAAGTTGCTTTTGAAAACTCTGTTATGACGCCCCTTTGCCGCCATTCTTGGTATGTGCGTAGAGCTATGATTATGTCTTTGCGCAATGCTCCAACATTTGGATAATCTTCAACTTTTTGCGGGCGCAATTTGTGCGCAAGCCAAAATTCTGTTCTCGCTTTTAACCAGTTGGAAAAATGATTACGCTTTGCATGAAATAAAATACATTCATCCGGCACAATCGTGATCATTTCTTCAAGTTGCTTTAGGTTTGTCGCTCTGCCTACTTCGGTTCCATCCGGTGTACGGAAAATAAAATCTCCAAATCCAAAATGCGTCATCACAAAATTGTTTAAATCATGTAATAGAGTCGGAGAACCTTTTTGCAAAAATACCGCACCAATTTTCGACGCTGTTTCAGCCGCGCTTACGTCTCCCGATTGAAGCAAAAGGGGTATATCATCTTTTCTTTTACGTACTTCTTCAGCAAATTTAAATCCGGCATATTGGTCCTTAACTCCGCCTTGCAAAAAATCGACATCAGATATAATGCCAAGCACGTAGTCTTCGTATTTTTGAAAATATGACCACGCCTCCTCGTATGTCGAACAAAGCAATATTTTAGGACGCGCACGCATCCGAAGAAACTTATGAGTAAGATTTATCCCTTCCGATATTAACCTTTGAGATTGGTTCAGTATTTGCGTGTAGAGCAACGGCAAATATGAGGAATAAAATCCGACATCATCTTCAACAAGTATAATAACTTGAACACCTACGGTGGCGGTATCGTTTCTAACATTCAGCTTATCCTCCACATACTTGATTATCGCCACCAACAAACGATAGTCGCCATTCCAAATAAATATCCGATCAAAAATCGATGTATCATAGTTAGTCATTATTTCCTTTTTTTCCCTATTGTCATAGGAAAGAAGGATTATTGGAATATCGATGCCGGATTGCTTAATTTTTTGCGCAAATTGAATTACATGAATATCTTCGATGTGTAACGTAGTGATGATAAGATCATATTTTTCTCCGGAATTAAGTAAATCAAGCGCTTCTTCGCCTCTTGTTACATGTGTAATTTCAGGCGGGTGACTTAGGTTAAGGACTTGGAACTCTTGGCGAATTAATTCATACAATCTTCCATCTTCTTCAAAGAGATACTGATCGTACAAACTTGCAACAAGTAAAATGTCTCTCACCTTGAAACGCATCAATTTTTGGAAAGACTTTATTCTACTCCCATAAATATCTTCGGTTTCAAGATGTTCCGTATGCTTCATAAATCGATAAGCTTAATTGAATCAGGCTAAGAAATTTTTGATGATAAACTTAATTGCCACGATTTTTTAGAAAGTGGCAACAATTAAGTTCATACTAATCCTTGCTCAAGCATTGCATTTGCCACTTTAAGGAAACCGGCAATATTTGCGCCCATCACATAATTTCCCGGTTCGCCGAAACGTTCCGCCGTCTGAACGCAGGTTGCATGAATGCTTTTCATTATTTGATGTAAGCGTGCGTCAACTTCTTCTTTTGGCCAGGGTAATCGCATACTATTTTGTGTCATTTCCAAACCAGAGGTTGCTACACCGCCAGCATTCGAAGCTTTCCCGGGTGAATACAAAATACCAGCAGAACGAAATACTTTATAACCTGCAATAGTTGTTGGCATATTTGCGCCTTCACAAACACAAATACAGCCATTCTTTACTAATTCTTTCGCATCGTTTTCATCAAGTTCATTCTGTGTTGCACAAGGCAAAGCGACGTCAACTTTTACAGACCAAGGCCTTTTACCAGCAAAGTACTGCGCTTTAAATTTATCTGCATAAGGTTTTACTTCATCCTTTGCACTGGAACGCATTTCAAGCATGTAAAGAATTTTTTCTCCTTTTATTCCATCCGGATCGTAAATAAATCCATCAGGACCGGAAAGCGTTACAACTTTACCCCCCAATTGATCGACTTTTGTTACAGCGCCCCAAGCAACATTGCCAAAACCAGACACTCCAACAGTTTTACCTTCTATGCATGTTCCTTTTGTTTTCAACATTTCTTCAGTAAAATAGACTACGCCAAAACCTGTTGCTTCGGGGCGAATCAATGAACCGCCCCAATTTAAACCTTTGCCGGTAAGAACACCAGTAAATTCTTTTGTTAATCGCTTGTATTGACCAAACAAGTATCCAATTTCTCTTCCACCAACTCCAATATCGCCGGCTGGTACGTCAATATCAGGACCAATATGGCGATACAGCTCCGTCATAAAACTTTGACAGAAGCGCATTACTTCATTATCGCTTTTTCCCTTCGGGTCAAAATCTGAACCGCCTTTACCGCCCCCCATCGGCAATGTAGTAAGACTATTTTTAAATACTTGTTCAAACGCCAAAAATTTTAAAATGCCAAGCGTTACAGACGGATGGAAACGCAGCCCTCCTTTATAAGGACCAATTGCGCTATTCATCTGCACACGATAACCACGGTTGATATGAATTTCACCTTGATCATCCATCCAAGGCACGCGGAATATTACTATTCGTTCCGGTTCTACCATTCGTTCTAAAATTCTTGCGTTTTTATATTCCGGATGACGCGTTATTACTGGCTCTAACGACTCGCAAACTTCTTCAACCGCTTGATGAAATTCTGGTTCGTTCGGATTTTTTGCCTTTACTTGCGTAAGTATCTTATTGATATATTCAGACATATAAATTCTCCAAACTAATTTTTGTTAGTCAAGGGATAATAAAATTAATGTTCTTCTACTAAATAATTTGATAAGGTTTTGGAAATCATGAAATAGATTTGATAACGCCGTCTCATTCTATTATCCGAAGATGTAGATATTACTATTTTGTGCTTTCAATATAGAGCTTTTTCAATAAAAAGCTATATTGGGAAAATGGAAAGAATTTATTTGCCCTTTATATCGCAAACTACAAAATAAAAAGTCAGGCTAATATAATTTAACCTGACTTAATGACTAAACTAATAGAGAATTAATATTATTGGATTTGAACTGCTTTTCTTTCATACTGACGCACGGCATAAGCAGATAACTCAAACAAACCGAAAAGAACAGCGACATAAATTAAATCGCCTGCAAGGGTGTTTCGGTAAAAGGGAATCGCCATTGTGTAACATTCTACAAGCCCCGCCCAAGTCTTAGGATAAAACCAGCCGCCGCCTGTAAGCCATACGCCAAAATTCGTAATTATAAAAAATAACGATGAGCTGAATAGTGCAGTTCCGATAATTGGCAATGGCTTTTTATGCGATTTAAGCCATATTCCCAATAATCCTATAATAATGAAGCTTCCATAAACAAATAGAATGGTATTATGAAAACCGATGAATAAATCGCTTATAATTAAAGCGACTAACGGTATTATCAACGCATAACGTTTTTCAAGATATACTCCGCCAACTAATGCCATAGCAGCGATCGGCGTAAAATTATCCGGATGTGGAAGCAACCTCGATAATGCCGCTACAAGAATTAAAAATGAACCAATAATTAAACTTCGCATGAATCCTCCAATTAATTTACGTTTGAAAAATACATTTTTTTCTTTTTTTATACAAATCAATATTCAACTCCAAATGATATTCTAAACGATCGCCCTGGCATAGGATAATCTAAAACAGATTGATAATCTACGTCGAAAAGATTACTTACAACTCCTCGCACTAAAATACCAAACAACCCCAAGTCTATCTTTCTTGATATGACAACATCTGTAAGCGTAAAAGCGGGTAGAGAACTTGTGTTATCGGCATTTGTATAACGTAGACCTGTTATTGTATTGTTGATGCTAATCGTACCAATTTCTGAATCTATTGATATACCAAAGGATCCAGATGATTTTGGAATATAAACAAGTTGCTTATTATAAGTTGCATCTGTTTGAGAATCTTTATTTTTCTTCATCGCATCTATGCGCGTATAACTGAAAAAGAAATTAATTTTTTTATCTACTGAAGAATAATCATATCTTGCTTCTAATCCAGAATTTTTAGCTTTGCCAATATTATACGGCAACCATCCCGCGCCTAATACAATTTTGTCGGAAGTAGCAATATTAAAATATGTAATTCCAATAGTCTGATTACCAGATTTTTCTAAAGAACTGATAATTCCGATATCAAAAGCTGTTGAACGTTCAGGCGCAAGCTTCGGATTGCTGAAGTTGGGATAATATAAATCGTTGAAGGTTGGCACACGAAAATTTTTCCCGTAACTGCTCCGAAGACGTAAGTTATATTCTTTATTGATTCTAAGATTAAAACCGATTTTGGGAGATATTGCATCCTCCTTTACATCGCTATAACCATCATATCTAATGGTTTTATAAATGATAATCCGATCTGCCCATTCAGAATCGTTATTGATGTATAGTTCATTTGAAATATAAGCTGATTTTTGCTCTCGTTTCGGATTCATAGCAAATGGAAATCCCCACGAAATTCCTTTTGCATCTAACCAGCCATTAGTATAATCAATTCCGCTAATAATTCGATCCCATGCTACTGGCGAATATTCTGTCTGAAGATTTATGGAAAATGATCGATTTTTATATACAATAGCTGTCGGAGAAAACGGAATAATTTCTGAATAATTCTGATTATCATAATTATATATTCCGCTTAACGTTAACTTAAGATCACCTAAAATATTTGCATTCGAATTTATAATTAAACGATATGATTCGTCATCTTGCCTTGCAGAACTTGGGAAAGAAATTGAACCTGGCACGCCTCGGTCTATTTTGACATAAACTAAGGACGCATTCATACTAATATTTTCAAGTTGATTATAATTTGTCGAAACGAAAAACTGAGTGCGCTTGTAATCTGCATTTGTTCTTTTCATTACTGTATCAGAGGAATTTGTGCGATGATTAATAAATTCAAAATCATCTTTACCAGATTCATTTGCAAAGTTTGCTAATATCCCAACGCCCAAAAACTTGTTTGAGATTTCGGTGAAAATATTTTTATGACCAAATGAGCCCGATTCTACAGCTACATTAGCGCGTAGTTTTTCTGTTGATTTACGGGTATTTAAATTGACGACTCCGCCCAAAGCGTTCCCCCCATAAAAAGCTGAAGCTCCACCATTAGATACTTCCATTCTATCGAACAAAGAAATAGGTAGTAAGCTCAAATCTAAATATCCGTATTGCGCAATATTTATAGGGCATCCATCCATAAGAAATTGAATGTTTTCGCTGGAAAGTCCTCGTAGTTTTACATTTTTCATTCCGCCTGTACCGCCATAATCTCTAACATCTGCGCCTAATGCATATTTAAATAAATCTGCAACTGTAGTTCCACCAATGTTTTGTATTTCAGCAAAATCTATAAATCGAATATTTGTTGGCGCATCAGAAATGGCAATTGCGCTCCGCGTGGCGGTAATGACAACATCATCTGCTTTATAAACTTTTACAGTATCTACTTCATTTCCATTTGCAGGTATGAAGTATAAGACTAAACAAAAAATCAATTTTTTAAAATTGTGCTTCATAATATTATTACTCCTTATATTAAGTATTAATGAAAAAAGCCCCAACCTTCTATGAAGATTGGGGCTTTGCACTAAAAGTGTTTCAACCGCCTTCCCTCGAAGGTTTAGAGGCAAAGTTCTGGCAGGTCTCCTGGCTCTTCCGTTTTTCGATTCATCTTCCCATTCCTCCTGAGGTGGAACAGTGACTTTTATACCGAAAGCAGATTCCGTTCGCACAGAATCGGAATTACAGTTGCGGGGCAGCTTCCGCCTTATCAAGATTCAGTTTATACTTGAATCAGGATGCACGGAATTCCCTTTTCATTCCGATACAATTAAAGATTGCATCGGAACACCAAAACAGATTATTTAAAGAACTAAACTCTATTAAACTTTTTTTTCAATATTAAAAAGGCAAATCATCACCTTTTTCAGGTCCAACATCTTCAGATTGCTGTTGAGGCGGAACTGAAGAGCCACCATTCGAATGTCCAGCACCCTTCGAATCCAGCATCATCATTTGATCGATAACAATTTCTGTAACATAACGCTTAACGCCATTTTTATCGTCATAGTTGCGATATTGTAATCTGCCTTCTACATAAATTCTACTCCCCTTTTTGAGGTACTCGCCGCAGATTTCCGCAAGTTTTCGCCAAGCAACCAAATTGTGCCACTGTGTACGTTCTTGAGCGTTTCCATCCTGATCTTTCCATGTCTCGTTTGTAGCAAGTGAAAATGTCGCTACCGCCACACCAGCGCTTGTATAGCGTAATTCCGGATCTTGTCCAAGATTTCCGATAAGAATTACTTTATTTACGCTTCTCGAAGCCATAAAATCCTCCTCCTCAAAATGTGCGTTAAGTTTTACTGTGATAAATTATGATAAATCGCAATGAATGTCAAGAAATCTTAAATAATTTATCGATTAGATTTAAATACAAGAATTTTTTGCGGTGTAAGTATAAGCAGGCGTTTGCCGTCAAAAGCGACATCTTGAATTTTTTCTAAATGCTCGCTTGTAATAATATATTTTAAAGATGATGTTTTATTAAGCTCGCCATCTTTTGAAAACCACCATAGTTTTTCATTCGATACAGCAAGCAAGCCATCTGAGAGCATTGTAAATCCACAAAGATTATTTACGATGCCCTCGCCGATACAACCCAAATAATTTCCAAAATAATCAAATACTGCAATTCGGTTTGTCTCGCCGACAAAAATTCGCGAAGTGGTAACAACCAATCGAATCGGATTATCAAGCTTCCCTTTACCAGAATTAATATCTCCGAAAGACCTTTCATAAAAGTGCAATGAAGAAAATTTTAGAACCCGTAAATTTTCTCCATCTATAACAAACAAATCTCCAAACTCTGACAGTGCAATATCCATCGGATAGCCAAATCTATAAGATATATCGGCAGTATCTCGAGTATATAACGAAGAAATATAATTTAAATTTCTATCGAAGCGTTGTATTCGATGATTTCCATAATCCGACGCATAAATATTTACTCCATCGGTAGCCACTCCTGTTGGCATATCAAATGAGCCATCAGACCAACCAAATCCACCAACACTCTCTTTTTGTTTGTTATCCTCTCCAATTAGAATTAATTGGTTTTTATCCGCATCAATAACATAAATTTTTCCTTTGATACTCGAGACAATACGCGTGGCTCGTTTAAAAGAGCCAAACGAATAATCTTCTACAAGAACTGTATCGGTATCCTGTGCAATAGAGATTGCTAATAATACGTGAATAGCAAGAGTTACCTTAAGTATCGTTCCCATGTATCATCCCGCAGTTCGCCTCTCTTTGTTGAGTGGACAAGCATATACTCTCCAAAACCAGACCGATCTATAAAAACAAAGACTACTCCATTTTCAATTTG
>JBBIII010000044.1:0-21295 GCA_037446575.1 Ignavibacteriales bacterium | reverse complement strand
AATTCTATTATTTTATTCTATAACTGTCAAGGAAAATTTTATGCAAGTATCGTTATTACATGCTCTTGCTTAGGCAATCCCGTTACAATTACTTCATTATTTTCAGATATATATACATCTATTTCGCTTCGTACTCCAAATCTATCTCTCAAATAAATTCCCGGCTCAATTGAAAAACAAGTTTGCGGAATGATCATTCTTTCATCTTTTGTTTCCAGATTATCTAAATTTGCTCCATTCCCATGCACCTGTTCGCCAATCGAATGACCTGTTCTGTGGATGAAATACTCACCATATCCATGTTTCGCTATGTAATTTCTTGCTGTATCATCAACTTCATAACCTCGGATTGTTTTCTTCGATGTAATTGACGTAGAAACGAAATTCAACGCTGCGTCTCGTCCACCTTTTACAATTTGAAATATGTTTTCAAATTCATTTGGTACTGTTTCTCCTATATATCCCATCCAGGTGATGTCTGCAAATACTGAACTAAGTTTATTCTTCTTCGCCCACAAATCTATTAAGACATAATCGCCTTTTTTTAAAATTGTGTTTAATTCCTTCGTTGGTTCATAATGCGGATTTGCGCTGTTGGCATTTACCGAACAATTAGGATCGCTCGATGTAACAAGACCGCGTTCTTTAAATTCTGTTAACATAAATTGTTGGACATCGTATTCTGTAATTTTTATATTCGATTTAATTTTTTCTCGAATAAAGCCAAAGGTCAAATTCACTATCTGCCTTAAGTGATTTGCCGCTTCAATATGTGAATTAAGTTGTTCTTCATCCCACCTCGCCTCAAAATATTGGATTAAATTTGCAGAAGACACAACTTCAACGCCTGCTTTTCTAATCAATTCGACCGTTCCCGCATCAACTGTTGAGACGTATGGAATAGAACAATTTGGAGAATATTCCATAGCAATTCTTCTTGAATCTTTAAGCAGTAACGCTAATTCTTCTTCAAGCGAACGCCAGCTTAGATAAATCCTCTTATCACCTGGCAATGAATCTAAATTCGATTCTTCAATTCTATGAACTAATTTTCTTGGTTCGCCATTAGCGGGAATAAAATAAAAATATCTCCTTGTGCACATGACGTGTGTAGGAAGATTAAGAATTCTTGTAGCAATCACATTTGAATCGCGAAAATTATACAATAACCAGCCGTCTATATTTTCCGACTTTAACGCTTCTCGAATTTCCTTTAGCATAGCATCAACTTGCGCCATAATTTAGTCCTTTCATATTTCAAAATAAACTAAAAAGCCCGTGAAAAATCTCCACGGGCTTAATTTACTAATCGTTATGCTACTTTCCAATTTGTTCTACGACAACTTTTTCGCCGTTTTCCTCAGTTGTATCTGAAATTATAACTGGTTTGCGTCTTCCATTATGACGTTTTCGCAAATATTTATTTTCTACCGGATGTTGTTCTACAATCGTCTCTTCGACATCCGGATATGTATAAATTTCATATTTATAATTACGAAGTATAATATCTTTACCATTTCTTCCTAAGACATACTGTGGCAATAATGGAATTTTGCCGCCGCCACCCGGAGCATCAATGACATAATATGGAATTGCCAATCCAGATGTATGTCCACGCAACTTATCCATAATTTCCAACCCGACTCGGACCGGCGTTCTGAAATGATTTGTTCCTTTTGTAAGATCAGCTTGGTAAATATAATATGGTTTAACTCTCATCTTTAATAATTTTCGGTGCAACTCAAGCATTACCTCTGGGTCATCATTTACTCCCTTCATCAAAACCGCTTGATTGCCTAATGGTATCCCGACATCGGCAAGCAAAGCACAAGCTCGTTCTGCTTCTGGTGTACATTCCCAAGGATGATTAAAATGAGTATTAATATATATCGGATGATATTTCTTCAGCATTTTGCAAAGTTTAATTGTAATACGCTGAGGAAGAACGCTCGGCATTTTTGTTCCGATTCTTATTATTTCTATATGTGGAATATCTCGTAAGCTCGCAAGAACTTTTTCCAGCGCATAATCAGTAACCATCAAAGGATCGCCCCCAGAAATTACCACATCTCTAATCTCTGGATGTGCTGATAAGTATTCCAATCCCCTTTGTATATATTTTGCGTTGATTTTTGTCGAATCGCTAACTTTTCGTTTCCGTGTGCAAAACCGACAGTACATCGAACATTGACTTGTAATCAAAAAAAGTGCTCTATCCGGATACCGATGTGTTATGCTTGGTACAGGACTATCGCCATCTTCATTTAGCGGATCTTCTGGAGCTTTTTCATCCTGCAACTCGATTGCATCCGGAATACACTGACGCCAGATTGGATCGTTTGGATAGCGAATCAAACTTAAATAATATGGATTTATACGAATATGGAAAAATTTATTCAGTTTTTCTGCGGTCTCTTTATCAAAGCCGAACCGTTCAACCAAATCTTTAGCGCTGTCAACGCTTTGCCTCAACATTTCTTGCCATAGTTCCATATAGAATTCATTAGCTCCTTAAAAGTATTTAGTATATATGACGAGATCGTCGCCTTTTGAGTAATAATCTTTAATACGTGCAGTTTCTGTATAATGATGTCGTAAATAAAATTTTCGTGTTGGTTCATACTTTGCCTGTGAAGATGTCTCTACTACAAGCAGTTTGCCCTCATTAGCTTTTACTATCTCCTCACAATGTTCTAGCAATTCATGCCCAATTTTTTTCCTATGCATTTTAGGATGAACTGCTATCCAATACAAATCGTAGGTTGATTTTGTCATTGGCGTTGGACCTACGCAATAATATCCTTGTACAGTTCCTGAATCATCAACGTACGAATACAATAAATAATCCTTTTGATCTTTATCGTTTGCTGCAATTTCCATAAGTTCTATTGCTACGGCAATTTCTTCATCGCGAAAAACCTTCGTCTCACGAACAATTTCGGCAAGCTGGCTAATATCTCCTTTTTCAAATTTTTTAATCGGCATTATTAATATTTAATTCGTTCAAGTGCAGTTTCCACAATTTTAGTAATCATATCTTCATAAGATAATCCTGCAGTCCGAGCCGATCTTGCAAAACCAGAATCTCTAGAAATATCTGGATTGGGATTTACTTCCAGTACGTATGGCATATTTAATTTATCCAACCGTATATCCACTCTTGCATAATCACGTATTTCCATTAATGTATATGCATTTAGCGCAATATCTTTGACTTCATTTTCTACTTTTGTGCTTAACTTCGCCGGACAAATTCCAACAGTGCCATTATATTCCGCTGTTCCCTCGACCCATTTTGCATTGTAAGTTACAATCTTTGGATAATCAGGGGGTAACGTTGAAAAATCAATTTCACTAATTGGCAGTATTAAAGGGTCTTCATTCCCTATAATTGCAACATTCAGCTCGCGCCCTTCTATGTATTCTTCTACTAATGCTGGTTGCTTATACACTTTGATTATACGAGATACTTGACTAATAAGCGATTCTTCATTTTTCACTATCGATGAATTTTCAATTCCAATACTTGCATCTTCGCGCAAAGGTTTTACTATTAAAGGAAATCTTATATCTATATTATCAGTATTTATTTCTGATTCACTATTATATACTCTATAAGACGCCGTTGGAATTTTATGCGCTTTAAAAAGTTCTTTAGTACGTGCTTTATTTAAACAAGTGCCGAGTGAAAGTGAACCCGCACCTGTATAATTAATTCCAATTAATTCATAAAGAGCGGCTACATGCATTTCATGTATAGCTAGCCCTTTTAAAGATTCGCATAAATTAAATATTAAATTCGGTTTTTCTTCATCTAAAAAATTTATTAAACGCTTTATATCGCTATTAATATTAAATAACTTTGTTTGATAGCCCCTTTCTTTAAGAACTTTTTCGATCTGCTCGCGCTCCTCAATAACGCCAATTTCCGATAAATCTAATAAATTACCCCCTACGTTGGATATTATGTCATTATAAGACGACATTCCGCTTAATTGCCCAGATTCTGAAATAAACTTTCTTTCCTCAGAATTAATTATCGGTTCATTAAAAATTACGGCAATATATGGTGTCTGGCTATTTGTCATTTAGTCGATCAAACAATGTAGATTATTTCTCTTAATTCCAGCTTCTAATACTAAATTAATCATTTTATTATAATCAATGCCTGCCACTCTGGCGGCCTGTGGAAAACAAGAATGTTCCTCGGGATTAGGCAAAATCCCAGGCAATGGATTTAATTCAATAATATTTGGTTGACCATTACTATCAAGTCGTATATCAATCCGGCACCAATCTCTGCAACGTAATACTCTATATGCTTTACGACAAATATCTTCGATTCCTTTTTGTAGTTTTACAGAAATATTCGCAGGACATTCATGCACATCAATGGGATTTTCGATCGAATCCCATATCCACTTTGCTTCATATGAATATATAGGATTAACGCCATCTGGCAAAGAATCAAATCTGATTTCCACAATTGGTAAAACTTTTAAATCCGGCTCGTTGCCAAGTAATGCGACAGTGAACTCGCGACCATCTAAAAACTTCTCTACTAACGCTGGTTCATTATATTCAATTAATACTCTTTTAACTTGCTTAATCAATTCATCCTCCGTCCTTATTACGGATGAATCGAAGATTCCTTTGCTTGAGCCTTCATGCAAAGGTTTCACAATACAGGGAAGTTCTAAATTGAATTTTGATAATTGTTCCGTTGTTTCAATAACAACAAATTGTGGATTCGGAATGTTATAATATGATAGTATTTCTTTTGTGCGTGATTTATCTAAACATATTCCAAGCGTAAGCGGGTCAGAACCTGTGTAAGGAATTCCGAGCATCTCAAGCATAGCTGGAATTTGTGCCTCTCTCGAAGGTCCCCTAAATCCTTCAGCAATATTGAAGACAATATCTGGTTGCGCATCGAGGAGCTTAAAGTAAGCTTCCTCATTTGCTTCGATCAGTATAACATCGTTATGCAGTTCGAGCGCCGTCTTCACGGCGAGAATGGTCTCTTCAGTATCCCATTCTGCGTATGTATCTGCTTTCGTCTGTTGAAATTTCGTTGTCTCATCGGCGTACAAAACCGTCAAACTGTTTTTTTTCGGTTTGTTAACCTTTTCCGAAATTTCCTCTGCATCTTCTTTTTTCATATTGAAGACGAGAGCAACTTTAAATCGCTTTAGCAAGCGGTAAGATCGACCTTTCAAATGTTGAACTCATCTCTTTGCTGTATCAATGAACAACAAATTCTGATACTAATATAACTCTTTATTACTCGTTGTCAAGTTTTTTTCCGTGTTTTACAACATTTTTTTATTTTCGTAAGCGATGTCTTTTTTACTACGAAGCCGTTGATGTTGCTAAAATTATTTGAATGAAATATTTAGGATTAGATTTTTGGATTTAGATTTTATTTTCTAATTCCATTCAACTTATTTTACCAAGTAGAAATATTTCTTTGTAAGCCTCTTCAAAATGTTTTCTGATGCACTCGTTTGACTTATCCCTCAAATGAGGATCTAATTTAATAATATCTTTTGCTTCATTACGCGCTTCTAAAAGAATTCTTTCATCTTCTACAATATTTGCTATGTGCAATTCCGGAAGACCGCTCTGACGCGTGCCAAAAAATTCTCCAGGTCCTCTTAATTTCAGATCAACTTCAGAAATCTTAAATCCATCCGTTATTTCTTCCATAGTCTTTAACCGGATTTTTGCCTTCGCCTTCTCGTCATTTATATCTAATAAATTATCGGATTTATTTCTTACGTCGAACCAACTATAATTTGCAATTAAAACACAATATGACTGATCTGAACCGCGCCCTACCCTTCCTCGCAATTGGTGAAGTTGAGCTAATCCAAACCGCTCTGCATTTTCTATCACCATTATTGTTGCATTCGGAACATCAATCCCCACCTCTATAACAGTAGTTGAAACAAGAATATGAATTTTTCCATCTTTAAAATTTTGCATTATTTCATTTTTTACTTCAGACTTCATCCTTCCATGCAATAAGCTTAATTTAAATTCTGGAAATATTTCATTTTGTAATTTATTGTATTCAATAGTGGCGGCTTTTAAATCTATTTTTTCTGATTCTTCTATTAACGGAAAAACAATGTATGCTTGTCTGCCGTTTTTTACTTCTTCCTTTATAAATTGATATACGCGATTCTTATCTTTTTCAAATCTTACGGCAGTTTTTATCGGTTTTCGATTAGCAGGCATTTCATCAATTACAGATATGTCCAAATCGCCGTATAATGTCATTGCTAATGTACGTGGTATCGGCGTTGCAGTCATAACTAAAACATCCGGATTAATTGCTTTACTTCTCAGATTAGCCCTTTGCATTACGCCGAATCTATGCTGTTCATCCATTATAATAAATCCTAATTTATCAAACTCTACATTTTCCTCTATAAGCGCATGTGTGCCTACAGTAATATTTACAGTTCCTTTCCGTATATCTTCCAATATTTCATCGTGTATTTTTTTACGTTGACCTCCGACAAGCAAACGCACGTTAACAGGAACATTTGATAACAAATCATTTATTGTGCGGTAATGTTGTTCAGCCAAAATTTCCGTTGGCGCCATAAATGCGACCTGTAATCCTCGTTCTACTGCAAATAATGCGGCGCATAACGCAACAATAGTTTTTCCACTTCCGACATCTCCTTGTAAAAGGCGATGCATTGGATGTGGCGATTTTAGATCATCTACAATTTCTCTAAGCGCTTTTTTTTGCGCTTTTGTCAGCTCAAATATTAAGCTATCAACTAGTTTCCTAGCAAAACTTCCTTCGTGATGATAAGTGAATCCGCGTAATTGTCGTTGCATAATATTTTTCTTTAGGGCAAGCATCAATTGTAAGAAAAATAATTCTTCAAATTTTAGTCTATAACGAGCTGCTTCTAATTGAGTATTATTTGCAGGAAAATGAATTGCGCCTATTGCTGTTTTCTTATCAAATAGTCGATGCTTTTGCAGAATAGATTGTGAAAGCGTTTCCTCGATAAGTGCAGAATAATGCTTAATTGCATTATTTATTATGTGTCTAAAACCATGGCTATCAAGTCCGACTCTTTCCAGTTCAGCGCTCGATTTATATTTAGGTATAATAGCGCCTGTATTGAACAATTTATTCCAATCTGGTTCATCTTCATCCGCTTTTTTAAGTCGATCAAATTGCGGATGAACAAATTGCGTACGATTAAGCTTATCGAGCGATGGAACTGCTGATAGCGCTAAAAATTCGCCCACTTCAAATGCATTTTGCAGCCAACGAAATCCCTCGAACCATAAACAATTAAGAAATCCGCTTTCATCTTTAACTGTAAGAATAAAAATCAATTTATTGCTTCGCCTTGCGCGGCGCGCTTCTTGGCGATATACTTCCGCGAATATTGTAACTGGTTGATTTCTTTCAACCAATAGACGTAAATCCGAGATTTGGACTATTTGGCTTCTATCAAGATATCCGCGTGGAAAGTATAAAAAAAGATCATTTATATTCTTTATACTATTTTTTTCTAATGTTTGCGCCCTTTTGGGACCAATTCCCTTAATATATTGCAGCGATATTTTATCGTCTTTTTTCACGATTGACACTTTTTTGTAAAAATAGGCAAACAGTTATTGAAATTCAAACAAACATAAATTTGTTTGCATTTTATTTTGAGTATTCATATTTTTATTCAACTAATTTTTGTAAAAAGGGAACCGCTATGAAATCAAATGTAAATTATTTTTTTAAAAAAATTACTTATTCTATTTTTCTCGCTTTTTGCTGTTACGCGCAAATTCATGCGCAACAAAACCAAGTAGTGGCAGAACCGGCTATACCAATTTATATAGTCTGTCCTTATCACGAAGATAGTTTAAAGGCGGCACTTGGCAACTCTGGTTCTGTAAATAATGCAGCAATGGCGTATATTGATAAAAAGTACGATTCACTAGATGCGAAATTTGATCTTTTGCAGGGATTAAGTACCGTAAGTTTTGTTGGACTGTTAATACTCTTCTCTTTACTTACAGCGCTCTCTATATTAATACTTATCTCAACTAAACAAACTAGAGAATCTTTAACTATCATAAAAGATATTGTTCAACAGGTTAATAGTAATTTTAATCAAATTAATCTACCCAACAAATCAACAACAGAAGAAAATAATATTTCAGAATTAGGATTGAATCAAAACCAGAAAACAATAAATAAAAGTATGCAACATAAGAGATCTCGTCGATAATGTATGACTCACTATTTAGAGTTAACAGAAATAACGTATCGTAGTTATTTCATTACACTTTTCTTACAATTTTGTAGAAGTTACAGAAAAACGATGCTTAATTAAGTAAATGTTTCTAACCTCCATACTTACTTTCACAATAATTACCGAATATTTTTACTATATCCTTCTTTAATCTAATACAAATTTTTGTTGGCACAATAAGTGAATCATGTTTGTAGCATCATATAAATGATTGTCTTGAAAAAGATATAAAGACGTTCTTTTACAAAGCGTTTTGTTGAATTCAGTTGCAATATTCTCATTAATATCTAACAAAATAATTTTACGCCAACTGCAGTGAATATGTTCTCATACATAATAAAATACCCGAGAATATCTAGTTTTTTTTCATTGCTATAACTAAAAAAGTTGAGAATTAGAAGAATTGCGCCGAGATTACAATTTTACAAAACTGGTGAACGAAGCTGATAGAAATAATATTGTACCGATTTTTAACAAAACAAAAATATATAGTGTGGAAAATAAGTTCTACGTCGTCTCTTTTTTGTCAAGTTTGGTGGATACTTGACAAATAGAGACAATAAAATGCGCTCTTGGAGTTTCTCCCCCTTTACTTCAGGAGCGCAATTTTTTTCTCACTAATTTGTTTCAATGCTCCATTTGGATAATCATTTAAAAGCTTTTCAAATGTTATTTTCGCAAATTTTACTGCTCCCATTTGTTCATAGCATTGGGCTATCATAAAATACGAGCTTTCTGCTTTATCGGAATCGTTATAATTAAATACTTCTTTGAATGCACTAATCGCTTGATTAAACTTTCGTTGATTAAAATAAGATACGCCGAGCCAAAAATGACAATTATCAGCAAGTTTTTGTTCAATACCACGATTGATTAAATTTTTAAAAGCCATAATTGCTTCATCATATTGTTTGTTTTGATATAAATGGATTGCTTTTGCGTATGTGATAAAAGCATCAGATTTCTTTACAGGTGTAACTTTCCGGGTTGGTGGATTTTCAATTGGAGATGCATTTACGCGAGCAACCAAACTCGATTGTGTCCCCTTTAGCATTTGTTGATTTTGGGCAAGAACTTTCAATTGTTCTATCACGTCATTCAATCTTTGGTTTTGATTCTGTATCATTTCCAGTAATAATTGATTAGTAACTTTTTCTCGTGATGATAGCGTTGCCTCTATATTTCCATAAGAAGAATTATCAGCAATTTCTCTTTTTGTTAGTTGGCTTAATTGTACCACAACATCTTCTAATCTCCTATTCTGCATTCGAAGCATCTCGATAATAGCATCCTTCATACTCTCATCAGTCTTTAATCCGTATCTTTCTTTTGTAAGAAATTGTGGCGTCGCACTTGACTCAGATTGTTTTACGATAATTTTATCTACAGGTTCAAAAAAGTCATCTTTAGATGCTTTATCGGAAGTTGAAGAACATCCACTCAACATTCCTGCAATTATTGATAATACTATAGAACACCTTGAACTATTTATAATTTTCACCACAACCCACCTCCTTTCCCCTTTAATTTATTACACACTTTTTATTTCAATAACAGCATCCGTTTAGTAATTCTAATATCTCCTGTATTTAAAATACAAAAGTACACGCCAGATGTCAAATTTGAACCATCGAAGAGTATTTTATGCCTGCCTGCATTTTCGACTCCATCTTTAAGAACTTTTATTTCCCTGCCCAGGACATCGAATATTTTAAGTGAAATATAGCGATTAATAGGAATTTCATAAGTAATGGTTGTAGCTGGATTAAACGGATTGGGATAATTTTGATAAAGCGCAAAACTTATCGGCAAGTCCGGGTAAGTTTCAACTTCATTTATAATAACACCGGCGGTATCTAAGTACACTCGCACAGCAAGATTATAACCGACCTTATAATTATTAGCATCAACAAAATTTAGCCATGTGTTGTTAAAAAAAGAAGACGACCTGTTTGTAGGCGCTGTAGAGCCGTCGTCTGTAACAAAACTTAGTGTATTACCTGATTTTGCTTTAGTAGAAAAAACTATGTGAAAATCCAAATTTTTGGTTACAGAGATATTAAGATTAGAGAAATCAACATTATTATATTGATTAATTTTTAGTGTTTCATATGTTGTTTTTTTTGTAGCAAGAGCAATATTACTTGGAACACCACCTAAACTACCTAATACATTCTCATGCATCGA
This sequence comes from Ignavibacteriales bacterium, assembly GCA_037446575.1. Lineage (GTDB taxonomy): Bacteria > Bacteroidota > Ignavibacteria > UBA10030 > UBA10030 > JBBIII01. Next base: position 10,817 of record JBBIII010000044.1, on the reverse strand, counting down.
TATAATTAAAGTATCTTTAGTTAAATTTGTAGCAGGTTTTTCATAAATATAAAATCCAATCGCTTTTATTTTTGCAGAAATAGTTGGTGTAAATCTAACCGCATATCTAGTATCGCCATATTCAGACGGTAAATCAAATACATAAAACAAATTAGTGTTGTATTGTAAAATTGATGTGAACTGATTGCCGTTTGTTTTTAAGTTAATATTTGAAGTTGTAGAATTTGCGCTAACAATTACATCGATTCTATCTTCAGGTATATCTGTAAAACTATTATGCGATTCGTTGGCTCCATTGTAATACTCCGGCGCTACCGGATTTTGAAAGGAGATATCATCTGTATCAGAAGCAAACGGACCAACTGATGAACCACCAATGAATTCCTTATTAATTGGTTCTATCCGAACATAATATGTCCCTGGTTCGAGTCCCAGAATTGTGAATAAACCTGTGTTATGCCAAAAATAGTCCGATACAGTTGATATCTTGTACATCATCGTGTCAGATGTTTTTATTGCAATTACATTTACTCCGCGTGCCGGTGAACCATCTGCATAAACAATGGAACCATTAATTGAACCGACTGTTGTTGAATAACCAGCGGTTGGATATAGCGCTGATACAGCCGCAACATCATCGGGATTTAAGCTTGCAAGTGGTTCATCATTCGCAGTCGCGCTCGGATACATTGTTGGTATGTAGATTGTTTTAGAAGGGTCAGCATCATAATGTCCATTGATTTGCGTGTGGTCAAGCCCGATAAAGTGGCCATACTCATGCACAAATGTTGCTACCCATTCAGTTTTAGTGAAACTTGAAGATACATATCCATTAATAACAGATTCGCCTTCGTCATAATAACCATCACCGTCATAATCAACGACAACAGCAAAACCAAGGATCCCAAACTTCGTTCCAAATAGATCTTGTATAATTGATCCATCGCTATCAAAAATAATCGGGTTGATACCATCAGAATAATTATCTAAATATGTAGAATAATTTGATTGATCAACATTAACCGAAAGTGTATTTTCGCTGAAAGCGATTGTTGCAGTAGGCACATCCTGCCATACTTGAAATGATTGCTTTGCAATATTCCTTGCTGATACTGAATCAAATACGCCTAAAGGTCCGCAATCAAGATGGTAAGAGATAGTGTTTTTATTCCAAATTACCGCTCTACCCATGTAGGTAGAAAGTGGTCCACCAGCAAATAAACTTGAGGAGAGGATAATAAAGCTGAGTAAAATAATATGTGATTTCACTTAGTGTTTTCTGTCTTTAATGTTTTAACCAAGGAACGGATTATTTCGGAAAATTGAACGGTGGTAATTTCAGATTCTTTTACACTTACTTTTTTTAACTTTGTTTCAATTCCCTTTGATTTTATTCCTTCAAATAATCTTACATTATTTTTTCCATTTACCGCAATATTTCGGCCGCTTTCTTTATTCTTCAAGATTTTGAATTTTCCTTGATGCATTCCAACAGGACTTTGCAAGCCGATCCGACTTGGCGGAGTAAGCATAAGAATTAATTCTTCGCCGATCCTGTATTGTGGCATATCAGGAAGTTTTATATTGCGCTTTCCTATTTTTCCACCATATTGTTTGAAAGTATATTCATTGGCAGGCGCTCCAAAATAATTCTCTATCACGTTGATAGTTACTCGAGTTGCAGTCAAGCGGGATACAGAATCGTAGCCCGATTCAACTTTTATAACTGTTCCATGCACAATTACGCCGGAATGCTTTATCAATTCTTCTACATTCATATGGATTGTACGCTGTGCAAGTGCGCTAAAAATGAAACCGCTGAAAATCAGCATAAGTGAAACTGTATATCTAAATCGCATTATCATCTTTCTTTTAATAATATTGTTACTTGACATTCAATTTTATAGCTTTTACAAATTCTTTAAATAATGGATGCGGCTCAATAGGACGCGATTTTAATTCCGGATGAAATTGAACTGCCACAAACCAAGGATGATTAGTTAATTCGATAATTTCAACTAAATCATTATTTGTATATATACCGCTAAACACCATTCCACTATCAGAAAGTTTCCTTCTAAACTTATTATTTAGTTCATATCTATGTCTATGACGTTCAACAACAAGCTCTCTCCTATATGCGGCATAAGCTTTTGTCCCTTTTTGTATCGAACAGGGATAAGCGCCAAGCCGCATCGTTCCGCCTAAATTGCGAACCGATTTTTGCTCCGACATCATATCAATTACATTATTCTTAGTTTTATGAAACTCCGTGCTGTTAGCATCCTTCAATCCGCAAACATTCCGAGCAAATTCTATAACAGCACATTGAAGACCAAGACAAATACCAAAGAAAGGTATATTATTTTCTCGCGCAAATTTTATTGCGTCGATTTTTCCTTCGATACCTCTATTGCCAAAGCCCCATGGCACAAGTAATCCTTTTGCATCGATAAGATATTTCTCGGCACCGTTGTCTTCAACATCTTCAGCTCTAATCCAATCCAACTGTACTTCAACTTCATTTTCTGCGCCTGCATGAACAAATGCTTCTGTAATACTTTTATAAGCGTCTCTTAGCTCGATGTATTTACCGCACACGGCAATTTTGACTTTGCCTTTTGGTCTTTTAATTTTATTTACAAATCTTTGCCATTTCTTCAGATCGGGTTTGCCGCACTTTAAGTTTAATTTTTCAATTACAATATTAGGTAATCCTTCCTTTTCATAAAATAATGGCGCTTCATATATAGATTGAACATCTCGCCCCTCTATTACAGAATTAGTCTCGACATTGCAGAAAAGTGCGATTTTTTCTTTCAATTCTTTGGTTAGCGGTTTTTCTGTGCGACAAATAAGGATATCGGGTTGAAGACCTATTTCGAGTAAAGTTTTTACACTATGTTGAGTCGGTTTTGTTTTTATTTCTTCCGCTGATTTTATATATGGAACTAATGTAAGATGAATACTTATTGCATTTTTTCGCCCTACATTTAACATGAATTGCCGTATTGCCTCTAAATAAGGTAATCCCTCTATATCACCGACTGTGCCACCAACTTCAATAATTATTACATCAAATCTTCCCGTGCTGGCAAGATTCCAAATACGCCGTTTGATTTCATCTGTAATATGCGGTATGACTTGTACTGTAGCTCCAAGATAGTCGCCACGACGTTCTCGTGTAATCACTTCATAATAAATTTGTCCGGTCGTTGTGTTATTTTGACGCATCATGTTTTCATTCAGAAATCTTTCGTAATGACCCAAATCCAAATCGGTTTCTGCGCCATCTTCCGTTACATATACTTCTCCGTGTTGAAATGGATTCATCGTACCCGGATCAACATTTATATATGGATCAAATTTTTGTATCGTAACACGTAATCCACGCGCTTTAAGTAACATTCCCAAAGATGAAGCTGAAATCCCTTTTCCAAGCGATGATACTACACCTCCTGTAACAAAAATGAATTTTACATTATTCTTCGCCATTATATTTTTTATCTTTGCGGTTAAGATATCCGGTTTAATATTGCTTTTACACGGACAACATCTTCTTTTGTGTCTATTGGTATGCTGTCGTAATTTGTTATACCGATTTTTATTTTATATCCGGCTTCCAAAATTCTTAATTGCTCAAGTTTTTCTGCTTTTTCCAATTCGGATATAGGCAAATTGGAATACTTGGACAAGAAATCACGTTTGTAAATATACAACCCGACGTGTTTATAAAATGTATGATAATTTAACCATATTGACGCTTCCTGCTCATCTCTAATAAAAGGTATAGGAGAACGCGAAAAGTACAACGCGAAGTTATTTCTATCGAATACAACCTTTACAATGTTAGGATTAATAATGTCTAATGGGGAATCGATTTGTTTAACTAAAGTGCCGACCTGAACCGATTTATCATCTATTAAAAGTTGGATGCCTTGTTCAATCATTTCCGGCGCAATTAATGGTTCATCGCCCTGAATATTAACAAATATATCGCCATCAATTTTTTCTGCTACTGCCGCTACTCGATCACTGCCGCTTTTTATGTCTTCTGGAGTCATAAGAACCTCGCCTCCAAAATTTTTAACAACCCGCTCTATTCGTTCATCGTCTGTAGCTACAATTACTTTATCAACAAGGGCTGCTTTCTTCACTTGCTCATACACACGCTGTATCATCGTTTTACCAAATAAATCTATTAAAGCTTTTGCCGGCAAACGTTGAGAAGCATACCGCGCAGGTATAACACCTATTACTATTGATTTTTGCGTCATTACGATTTCTCACTAATTACTTTAGGCACTTTAAAAAATTTATCACTCGTAGCTGGAGCGTTTTTTAGCGCATCCTCCGTTCCTATGCTTTGCTTTACCTCATCATCTCGGAAAACATTGCTAAGTTGAATAACATGCGTTAGAGGTTCCACATTACTTGTGTCTAACTTATTAAGTTGTTCAACATATTTTAGAATTTGGTTCAATTGATGAGTAAATTTTTCCAATTCCGCTTCGGTGAATTCCAGCTTTGCTAATTTTGCTATATGCTCTACATCTTTTTTTGTTACAGACATTTTTTAAGCTATTGGTTAATATAATTTTTTTCGATTGCGTTCCTAACCTGACTCATTAAAACCATCTCTCCATCTTTTCCATCAAGTCCAATTGTTTGAATTGGCGATTCAATTATAACGGAAATATTAGCCGGCTTAATGTTCAAAGAACCCTTAGGCATTATAGTGAACGTATTATTTATCGTAATTGGAACGACCGGAACGCCGGCTTTTAGAGCTAATGAAAAAGCCCCTCGTTTAAATGGCTGAAGTTTTCCATCTCTTGTGCGTGTTCCCTCTGCAAATAGAATCACAGAATTACCATTGCGAATTGAATGAGCGGCTCTTTCTATGCTTTTTAAAGCATCTCGCGGATTTGATCTATCAATCATAATAAAAGGACCAAATCTTAACGCCCAACCCCAAATTGGCACTACTGTCAATTCCTTTTTGAAAATTATATTCACATTTCCATTCAAAGATACCATTACCGATGGTATATCAAACATACTTGCATGGTTAGAAACAAATATGTACGGCTTGTTCGGTTCGAGTTTTTCTGCGCCTTTTACGCTAATCCTTATTCTAAAAATCCAAAAAATAATCTGTGACCATACCAGAGGGAACCATCTAAAAGTTTTACCGCTTTTATCAATAGGAATGGCAAACATTGCTCCGGTGGATAGTATCAGAGTAATTGGAAAAAGAATTAATATTTTAAGAATTGTAATTAACAATGAATCCTTTCTTTACGAAATAATTAAGACTTTTAATTTTGTAAATAGCAATTGAAGATATTTTAGGGAACTTGTATTCCGTTAGGTGAGATTGAAAAAAAAATAATAAACAGTTCAGGCACTTATGCTCTGTTTTAATATTCTCCATCGTCGAGTTTTTAATTGATAGTACCTAATCATTTGTTACTAAATTATGAAAGCCTTGCACGAAATGCAATGATTACTTCAAGATTATTTTTCTTTAGCTAAAAAATCATTCATAAATAAGATATTTTTCTCGTTTGATCATAAAAATTGCGCGTTGCTGGTTAATATTATTTAACAATTCTTCAACTGGAGTTCCGTTCAATAAAGCTATTCTTATTTCATCTGACCCTACTGCTTTATCAAAAGAATTGATTCTTTCGGGTTTAGCTCGTTGAAAAATATTTTTATCTGGATACAGTCTGAGCAATGCCTCTAAAATTGATATCTGCACTTGTGTTAAATTTAATTTATCTCTATTCACAATATGTATTTGAACGCCATTATATCTAATACCGGTCGTATCTTTGTAAAACGGTATATAGGAAATTGGTCTGAACATCACACCATCAATTTTTGCGCTATTAAGGTATCGAGCAAGGGCAAATCCATCTATCCAAGGAGCTCCTACTAATTCAAATGGCAATGTATAACCGATTCCTTGGTTTGCTGTTCCAAGCTCACCTAAAAGTCCAGTCATTACCGAAAATATAGTTGTAAAAAAATGAGGTATATGCGGCGAGGTTGGTATCCATGCTAATCCTGTATCCTCCCACCACATAGATCGTTTCCACCCTTTCATAGGCACAATTGTTAAATCGCATTGTTTAAAACCATTTAGCCATTTTTCGCCATTAATCATCTGAGCCAATTCGCCAACTGTCATTCCATAAACATAAGGAATCGGGTAAGCTCCTATAAAAGATTTGAATTTTGGATCGAGCATTGTACCTTCAACTTTTTTTCCCGTCAAAGGATTCGGTCGATCAAGAACAACGAATTTTATTCCATACTCAGCCGCCGCCTCCATCGCCAATCCCATCGTGGAGATATATGTATATGAACGGACTCCAATATCCTGAATATCATATACAAGCACATCAACGCCTTGAAGCATTTCCTGAGTTGGTCGTCTTGTTCGTCCATAAAGAGAATAGACTGGCAATCCGGTTCGTGGATCGGTAAATCCATTGACTTCTCTTCCAGCATCTATATCTCCTCTTATACCATGCTCAGGTCCGTAAAGAGCCACAAGTTTCACGCCCGGCGCGTTAAAAAGAATATCGACTGTACTTTGCAAATCAGCAGAAATTCCTGTCGGGTTTGTAATTAAACCGACGTTTTTCCCTTGAAGTATATCGAATCCGCGTTCCTTTAAAACATCAATCCCTAACTTAACTTTTGGATTTGCAATTAGCACATCAACAAAAAGAAAACCAAGGATTATAATTATTGTATGTAGTTTTAATTTCATCTTTTCCCTTAATATCCTCTATTTTTGTTCACGAGTCAGAAATATAATTTGTAAAACAATATACATCAGCAATCCCAAAATTCCCAATGCTAACAGCCAACCAATTGCAGTAACTGGCGTATCTAATAACAAGAATAATAAAAAGAGAAGAGTTGTTAAAATTGCACTCAACTTTAATCTGCGATATACATCCTTCAAAAAAGTAATATCTAACTTTTTGGATGAAACCTCATTATCCCCTTGTAAGTCGCCTATTGACTTATACGATGGTTCATAAGGCAGAATATTTCCATCCAATTTCCAATTTTTAATTACACTTAAATCTTTGCAAAGTTTTAAAATATCATTACTAAGTTGCTGATTTTGTTTTAAAAATTTTTTATTGAAATTTTCAATTATATCGTCTTCGCCCCTATCAACAATCGTTTTAACAAGAATTTTAGTTTTCTCGAGAGCTGATTTAAATTCGTTAGATAGTTTTTCATATCCTTCCGCCTCGCAACCGACACGATTTATCAATTCGTGAGTTTTAATAACGAACTTTGAGGTAAATATCAATTCTTCAAATTCATTAGTCAAGCCGGTTTGAAAAACAATTTGCAACATTATTTTTATTTCAAGCGGGAAATTTAGACCTTGCTTGGTACTGTTTTCAAGACGCAGAATAAACTCATCGATCATGGGGTTAATAATCATTATTTTTTCAATGCCCAAGTTTTTAGCAATTCTTTTATTTTATTTTCGGATAATTTAGACTTTTTATAATTTTCATTATTTATTCTTTGGCGCATTGCTTCAAACAAAATTACAGCAGTTGCAACAGAAACATTCAAGCTCTGTATCATACCAAACATTGGTATTCTAATAATCCCATCAGCAAGATTTGCCGCTTCTGCCGATACTCCTTCATGTTCATTACCGACTACAATTGCCACTTTACTCGTTAAATCAACTTCGTATAAAGATTTAGATTTATTAACAAGGTGAGTAGCATAGATTACAAATTCTTCCTTATGTAATTTTTCATAACATTCTTTTATGCATTTAAATTTTCTAAGTGCAATCCATTTTTTTGCGCTGGCCGAACTTTTTTTACCAATATCGGGAAATTCTGCTTTATTATAGACTAATTGCACTTCCATCACGCCTACTGCATCGGCAGAGCGTAAAATAGCGCTTACATTATGAGGGTCGTGAATGTTTTCCATCACCACCGTTAAATCTGACTGACGATGTTTCAAAACTTCTTCTAATCTATTTAGCCGACGTTCGGTTCTCATTTCGATTCGTTGTATTTTCGTGTTATCAATGGATGCGATTGTAATAATCCAATTGCAATAATAACCAACACGGCGCCAAAAATTTGAATTATTGTAAGCAACTCGCCCAAAATTAGAAAAGCCATAAGAATTGCTATTATTGGTTCTAATATACTAATAATTCCTGCGGTTGACGCCCTAAGTAATCGTAATCCAGAAGCAAATGCCGTTTGAGGTATTAAAATAGAGATTATCGCAAACAGCCACAGCCAACCCCAATCTCCAGCAGTGTAATTTTTAGATATTATTACCCAAGGGGGATTAATAAAAAGCCAAAATAAAGTAGAAAATCCAAAAATATAAATCAACACAGTCCAAATGGAATATCGCTTAAGCAAATGTTTTGTAGCGACAATTTGATATGCAAATGTAAATGCGGAAATCGGTCCCGTCAAAATTGCCCACCCCTTTAAGTTTAAAGCTAATGTAGAACCAGATGTAACGGCAATAAAACAACCGAATAAAGATAAAAGGAGTGAAAAAATTGTTATCGCATCAAATTTCTCCTCCTTTTTTATATATACAGAATAAATAAAAACCCAGACGGGGGCTGTATATTGAACAATAATTGCAGTTGCAACCGAAGCTTCCTTCATTGTAAAATAATAAGTGTAGTTAGTAATTGAAATCCCTACTACTCCTAAAAAAGCGAATCTCCATAAATCGCTCATCTCAACTTTTAGAAAGCTTCTATCTCTGATAAGAAAAATAATTATAAGCAAAACAAATGTTAATGAGGTTCGCGTTTGAGCGAGAACAAGAGTATCGAATCGAGTAACGATTAAGTGTTTTCCAATAGGCGCTGAAGTTCCCCAAAACAAAACAGCAAGTAATAATAGGATAAAACCTTTTAATGCTCGCGAGTTGTTTTCCGAAATTTCAATTTTGAGTTCGGTCGAGATCATCAGCAAGGTTTCTATATAAATCTGCCTGCTTCTGATCTCCATGCATTTGATAGAGATACGATAATCTATGCAGAAGCGATTTTTTATCGGTTACCAAATTTATTCCTAACTTGAGAAATTCCTCAAGCCAATAAAATGGCGGTATGTTTAATTCGGGGTCATAGCAATCGGCGGCGTCTATATATGGCTGTACTTCTTCTGGTTTGGCTTTCGACGCTTTGCGATAATATTGCATCGCAAGTTCAAAATTATCGGATGATGAATATGTAACTTCAAATACACATGCGAGCCACATATAGGTCTCGTATGCTAAGTCGGGAAATACTCTTACTAATTTTTCACCAAACAAGCACAATTCATCAGGACTTAGTGCGCTGTTCCAAAAAAGCACCCTATATAATTCGACATCTTTTATGCCTTGATTTAGAGCGTCTTCAAAAGCATCAAAGACTTCATTAAAGTCTGTGCCGTTTGAAAATTTATTTCGTATTTCTTCTAAAGTAAATCGAGACATTAGAAAAGTGTATGTTTGTTCCGAGAAAAATTAAGAAACACTCGCTTTAAAGGCAAGAAAAGATATCGAAGATATTAGTTAAGCTTGGTTTCAAGCGCTTTAAATTTGGATACATATTTATCAAGATTTCGGATGGACTTTAAATCTTATTCGCAGTGTTCCATCTTTAAAATCGGTCGAGATAATTTTAAATTCTCCAATTTCACTTGTCGATTTAGCATGCTCGCCACTACAAGGGCATATATCATAATCCCCAATTGTAATAATTCTAACCTTCTCGCCTGCATCTTCAGGAAGTCTTGTAAGTGGCACTAATTTTTCCGCCTCATTCCTATCAAGTATCTGCGCAATAATTGGAAGTTTTTGATTGATTACATCATTTACTTTGTTCTCAATTAGCTTGATTTCTTCAAGTGTAATATTACGATTAAAATGGTAATCGCATTTTGATTTTTTTCTTTCAATATGTGCGTTAAACGCTCTGCCGCAGTTAAAAATCCTTACCATAGTTTGATTCAGAATATGCTCTGCCGAATGCATGCATGGAGCATAATCTTTCGTGTTGTTTTTATATTCGTCCATCTTTTTCCTTTTACACTAAAAAAAATATAGAGTTTACCGTAATATTTAAATATTTTATGTTATTAATTTTGAGAACTATTATGATAAAATCAATTCCCATAATCGGTTGGTCAGCAATTCTACTTTCCATTATTGTGATCGCAATTGAAATATTTAATTTATTTTCAAATCCAATAGAACAATTAGAACCATTATTGAATTTTACACCACAATTTCGAAACAGTATTGAGGCAATAAATCAGTTATTTACATATAATCGAATATGGTCAAGTTATTTGATTATTTATTTTTTATTTATCATTGTAGGATCGGCGCAGTTTTTACGTTTTAAATCGGTTGGCAGCAAAATTCTTGAAATTGTTTGTTGGATAGGCATACTAAACGCAATAGCTGATTCTTTTTTTAGTTATATACTTTGGAAAAATGTAAGAGAGGCATTTGCTAATACAATGCCTTCTATTGGAACAAGTATTGCGGCATTTAGCGCTTTAGGGTATATCACCATCGTTATCGGATTCCTTCTCTGGATAATTCCTTCCATTGGAATGATAATTTATCTAAGAAGAGTAAAATTAAAACTCCTAATGCACTAAATCTTACTATAGTTCAAATAAATTAATTTTAGTTTTATAAAATTAAGTATAGTTTTTTTTCAAATTTTTCACGATTTTATCACATCAATTAACAATTAAAAAAAGGACTATGAACAT
>JBBIII010000043.1:0-21409 GCA_037446575.1 Ignavibacteriales bacterium | reverse complement strand
AGCGAGATGCTTCTTGATACAATAAAAGGGAAAATAAAACGATATAAACAGATGAAACATGCGGGATAATAGGAATTATCTTATTAAGTAATCATAATAAATCTGATGATTATTGAATTTATAGAATTGAATATTTAACTAAATAACACGAGTTTAAAAGGAATTATAATTTTCCAAATAAAAGATATCGAAAATTTAAGGAGTATAGCCATGATGGAAAAAATTGAAAAATCTTTAAAGAACAAACTTACATTTATATATATTTTACCTTTGCTTTTAGTCTCATTATTTGGGATCGTTTTTTCTATAGTGTATCAAAGATCAATCCTCCATGATTCATCAGAACAAAATGCCCGGCTTTTAGCAGAAACACTCTCGTTTTCTATAGGTGCCGGATTAAATGACGGAAATTTTGATCTGGTTAAAACTTCGTTTAATTGGGCCCGGAATGACCCTGCGGTTGTATTCGTTTTAATTCTAGATGAATCTGACAAGACGATAATTGAACATAATACACGCCAGATTAACTACGATTTGAATTCGTTATTGCGAACATCTCATTTCGAAAATGTAAGTGATATTGTTGCACAAGTTCGTCCGGTCGAATATAAAGGAAGAAAACTCGGAACAACTATAGTCGCTCTGAGCATGGAACAGGCAAGTGATGCTATATTCAAATATTCACTAATTTCAGGCGGGGTTGCCGGTGTAATGTTATTAATAGGCATCTTTTGGATAGCCAGGAACGCCCAGCTTTTAGCTAATGAAATTAAAACAATACAATACAATATTGACAATGCTGATCTTAATACACAGCTAAGTATTACACGTGAAGATGAAATGGGACAATTGCAAAATTCATTTAATCAATTTGTAGCATCAATAAGGAATACTTTAATTCAAGTGTCAGAAACGGCTACTTCAGTAGCAAGCGCGAGTGCACAAATTAGTTCAAGTACAGAAGAAATGGCGGCAGGAGCGCAAGAACAAACAACTCAATCCGAAGAAGTTGCGCGCGCTATAGAACAGATGGCAAAAAGTATATCGGTAAATTCAGAAAATGCAAATGATGCGGCAAAAATTGCAGAGCAAGCAAAAGTTGCGGCAGAACAGGGAGGCATAGTCGTAGCAGACACCGTAGGTGAGATGAAACAAATTGCTGATGTTGTTCGTGAATCTGCCGGCACCATCCAAAATCTTGGAAAATCGAGTGATCAAATTGGAGAAATAATCGGCGTTATAGAACATATAGCCGATCAGACAAATTTATTGGCTCTTAATGCGGCAATTGAAGCGGCAAGAGCAGGCGAACAAGGAAGAGGATTTGCAGTTGTTGCCGATGAAGTTAGGAAACTTGCAGAACAAACAACAAAAGCGACAAAACAAATTGCAGGTATGATTCAGCAGATACAAGCCGATAGCCATGGCGCAGTTCGTTCAATGGCAAACGCAACAAAGAAAGTTGATGAAGGAATTGTACTAGCAGATAAAGCAGGCGAATCGCTTCATAATATTGTAAATATATCGCAAAAAGTTACGCATATGGTATCTCAAATTGCAGTTGCAAATGAAGAACAATCGAGCACAAGCGAACAAATCAGCAAGAATATGGAATCGATTGCCAGTGTTACACAAGAGACGGCATCGGGCACACAGCAAATTGCGAGAGCAGCTGAAGACCTTAATAGATTGACAGAAGCACTGCAAAATCTAGTAAGTCAATTTAGACTTTCTATGCAAAGTAATGTCGGAATGCCGCCTATTTCTCAACAGAGAATGTTTGATAGTAAGCAAAAACAAAAATATTCGATAAAAGAAAATCCTTCGGTGCCTTTAATTGAAAGATATAGTTGATAAATGAAAAAAGAAATTAATACAAAAAAAGCGTTCTATTTAATTAAGTAATGGAGAATATAGGTAATTGTAAAAAAAAGGGGTTATAATTTTTTGTTGTTGAGGTGTTTTATGAATAAAAAAATTGTATTAGCATTATGTATGTCTTTTATCCTATTTGGACATACATTGAGCCAAGAGGTAAAAGACCGAAAAATTACTATTGGCATGATAGGAAAAATCGGGACAAATCCAGTTTTCATTGCAGCTCATTCAGGAGCGCGAGTAGCTGCGAATGAATTAGAGCATAAATATAAAGCTGAAATTCATATCGATTGGCAAACCCCTGATAACGAAGATGTTCAAAAACAAGAAAGCACTATCATTAAATTTATACAATTGGGCGTGCAAGGAATTGCAATATCGTGCAGTGACGCAAATTATCTAACCCCGGCTATTAATAATGCAGTTGAAAAAGGCATACCCGTAATGTGCTTTGATTCAGATGCGCCCGAAAGTAATAGATTCGCATATTATGGAGCCGATGATATTGAATTTGGCAGAGCAATAATAGAGCAACTTGCAAAAGAAATTAATAACAGAGGAACAATTGCTGTATTAGCAGGAAGTAAAAACGCTTTGAACCAACAATTAAGATTAAAGGGAATATTAGAGGAAATTAAAAATTATCCAAATATTTCACTCCCATCCAGAAATATATATAATCATATTGAAAACCCAGACTCAGCTGCTGAATTAGTTACAAAAGAACAAAGAAAAAAACCAGAAATAGTTGGCTGGGCATTCCAAGGGAGTTGGCCTCTGTTAAAGAAAAATGCCATAAAATGGCAACCGGGAGAAGTAAAGATAGTTGCCGGAAACGCGGTGCCAGCGGAATTAGAATATGTAAAAAGCGGACATGTGCAAAGTTTGATTGGTATTAATTGTTTTGAATATGGCTATAGAGCGGTTGAAATACTTTTAGATAAAATTAGTTTTAATAAGAACCCAGAACAATCACGAATGTTTATAAAATTGACTATTGTAAATAAAGAGAATGTTGAAGATTGGTCGTTGAATTGGAAAAAATGGTTAATAAAAGAAGCAATATATCATTAAACCAAAACAAAAAGGATTGATTAAATGAAGAATAGGTTTATACTAATAGCAGTGCTTGTTATATTTGTCAGCGCTATTGCTTTTTCGCAAGATAAAAGTCTGACTAAAAGAAAAATCACAATTGGTATGATTGGGAAAAAAGCTAATAGCCCTGTGTTTATAGCATCGCACACAGGAGCACGAGTTGCGGCAAAGGAACTTGGCGCAAAATATAAAGTTGAGATAGACATTAATTGGCAAACTCCGAATGAGGAAAATGTTGAAGAACAAGCAAAATCAATAGAACGATTTTCACAGATTGGTGTAGATGGAATAGCAATTTCATGTATAGACGCAAATTTTTTAAATCAAGTGATTAACGATGCAATTGATAGAGGCACGCCAGTAATGTGTTTTGATTCAGACGCTCCAAAAAGTAAAAGATTTGTGTATCACGGCGCAGATGATATAGAATTTGGCATATTATTAATGAGAGAAATCGCGGCAGAATTAAAGGGCAAGGGAAAAATTGCTGTACTTGCCGGTAATAAAAATGCATTTAATTTACAAAGAAGGTTGCAAGGAATAAAAGACGAGGCAAAAAAGTATCCTAATATTACACTGAATCAAGAAAATATATATCATAATTTAGAAATTCCTGAAATTGCCTCAGAAACAATTGCGCGAGCTCAAAAGGCAAACCCGGATATTGACGGCTGGATACTTATAGGAAGTACTGCCCTTCAAATTAAAAATACTTTCAAATGGTCGCCGGGTGAAGTTAAGGTTGTAGCTGGTAATGCTGTGCCTGTTGAGTTGGAATATATTCAGAATGGATATGTACAAAGATTAGTTGGAGTGAACTGTTTTCAGGTAGGCTATAAATCGGTGGAATTATTATTAGACAAAATTTTAAAAAATAAATTGCCCGATCAAACGCTAATAAATACTCCGCTTACACCTGTTACCAAGAATAACGTAGAAGAGTGGTCTATCAATTGGAAAAAATGGTTAATAAAAGAAGCAGTATATAGAGAATAGTCTTTTCTCATATTGTTAAAGGACATCTGAAAAATCAATGATTTATTTTTTTTAGATGTCTTTTTATTTAATTTTAACCACTTGATAATTGCTGTTATAAAGAGCTTCCTATAAAGAAAAATCAATTATTCAAAAAGGATTTATTGATACTACAGTAAATTATTGGTAATTTTAATTTAGATTTAAGCCAGTATTATTTCAGGGGAAAAGAACGAATCAAACTTGAGAGCTTAGCGAAATTAAGATTATTTTAATGTCTTTTGATTCGTCTTATAATTTAGTGTAAGGGAATTTAAAAATAACATTAAGAAAGCTACTGCCTTTTATTTGCAAAGATTGTACAAACAAATCATTCTGGGCTATTATTGTTAAGGCGATAAATGGTTAATAAGTTTAAAAAAAAGTAAGTAAAGAATATCGGATTATTCCGTTAGGATAATTTAGAATGGATATACAAAAACAAAAGCGAACATTTGTTTTAAATTTACCATTTGCGATTCGAAATGAAAATGAGTTAATATTTTAGTCTTTTTAATAAAGAACGGTTTATAGCTTCAATGTATCAATTGGGAAATAAATAATAATTGAATTTTAAAAATCATTGTTATCTACTTTTTTGTTGTTGAAGAATGATTTTCGTAAATATGATTTCAAGTTGAACTTAACTCTTTATGAATATATAATAGCGGGGAGATGCTCCAACTCCGAGCGCTTACACTTATTTCTAAATTAAAAATAGTACACTTAATACATTTATGGAAATTATAACTCACCATATCAAAGTTTCGACTCGTGGAAACTCCGAGATAAAAGACATTACAGAGCAAGTAACCGAAATTTTAAAACAGAGCAAATTAAAAGAAGGGCAAGCAACAATTTTTGTCATAGGTTCTACTGCATCGGTAACAACCATAGAATTTGAACCTGGGTTACGAAAAGATATTCCAGAAATGCTTGAGCGAATCGCGCCAAGTAATGCTAAATATCACCATGATGAAACATGGGGCGATGGAAATGGATATGCGCATATAAGAGCGTCGTTTATCGGTCCTTCTCTTGTGGTTCCGTTTAGCGAAGGAAGATTGTTGTTAGGCACATGGCAACAGATAATACTTATTGATTTCGATAATAGACCGAGACATCGCGACATTGTTGTTCAAATAATCGGGAAATAAGGAACAATGAAAACCTATCGAATAAAAATTGTAGATGCATTTACTAAAACTCAATTTAAAGGAAATCCGGCGGGTGTTGTTTTAGATGCCACAGGATTAACAGATAGCCAAATGCAAGAAATTGCAAGGGAGTTGAATTTATCGGAAACTGCATTCATCCTTCCTGCAACATTACCGGAAGCAAACCTACAAATTCGTTGGTTCACTATTCAAAATGAAGTCCCGCTATGCGGTCATGCAACAATAGCAAGTTTTCACGCGCTTGCAGAAGAAGGAATGGAAGGGATGAGAACTAATGGACAACATTATTTTCGTCTTCAGACTAAAAGCGGGATTCTTAATATAAGAGTCGAGAAAAATTTTTATGGAACTATTACAGAGTTAGAAATACCTAAACCAAAATTCAAATTTGTAAAAAAACTTTCTGGATTCTTATTAAAAGCGATAGGATTAACAAAGAAAGATTTGTATCAAAAAATGCCAATAGTAAAAGATTCGTATCTATACATTCCTGTTACTCGACTAAAGTCGATAAAGAAGCTATTACCAGATTTCAAGCAATTGGCTTTTGAATTAAAAAAGCTAAGAGTAAATGGAGTAAGCGTCTTTACGCTCGAAACAAATGATAAGAGCTCATCCGTTCATTCGAGATTTTTTGCGCCAGGTTACGGAATAAATGAAGACCCGGTTACTGGCTCAGCTAATGGTCCGCTTGGTTTTTACTTGTACAAGTATGTTTTACCAACAAATAAAAAAGTTACCAATAGAGAATGTTCTGATGGTAGAATAGAGTTCGTTGGAGAGCAAGGGGATGAACTTGGAAGAAATGGAAGAGTAAGAATTCGGCTTCGGTTAAAACAAAAAGAAATCGAAGATATCGCTATTGCTGGTGAAGCGGTTACAATTATAGACTCAATATTAAAAGTAAATTAGGATAAAGGAGAAAAGCATGACCCTTAAGGCGGTTATTTTTGGATTTATTTTATTTATTTCATTTGTTGCATTTGCCTTCAGCTTAAAGCGAATGGTTGCTCTTATTTCTATCGGGAAGCCGGAAAATAGATTAGATCAGTTAGGGATAAGAATAAAAAAAATGCTGACGGTAGCTTTAGGGCAGACAAAATTATTCAGAGAACCAATTCCTGGACTTATGCATGCATTTATATTTTGGGGCTTTTTAGTTTTACTTACCGCAATAATTGAATCTATTTTGGAAGGGTTTGGTTTTTCATTACAGTTTTTGGGAATTCTCTACAATCCATTAGTATTTATGCAAGAATTATTTACAGGTTTTGTCATAATCGGGGTTGGTATAGCTTTATATAGACGATATATCCTCAGACCAAAACGATTACAAGTGAACAAGCATTCGCAAATACATGCTACAATAATATTATTTACAATTTTAATGATTATGATTAGCATGCTCGGGCAAAATGCAACAAAAATTTTGTTAGAAGGGAGTAATCATAATCGATTCTTATCACATATATTTGCGTCAGTCTTAACTTCAAATGAATATTTAACAAATATACTTTTATTTGAGTTTTATTGGTGGACGCACATTTTATTAATATTAGCTTTTTTAAATTATTTACCGTACTCGAAACATGCTCATATTCTAACATCTATCCCGAATGTTTTTCTGACATCTTTAGAACCAAAAGGCGCTCTAAAGCCGATTAACCTCGAAGCGGAAAATGTGGATAAATTCGGTGCGTCTGATGTAGATGATCTGACGTGGAAGCAATTGTTAGATGGATTCACATGTACAGAATGCGGTCGTTGTTCTGCCGTGTGCCCAGCAAATACAACAGGTAAGTTGCTTTCTCCTAAAAAAATAATGGAAGATATAAGACATAGAACAGAAGAGAAAGGACGCGCATTAAAAAAGAAGACAGTAACTATAAAAGAAGGAGAAAAGAATCCACTTGAAAACACGCTTTTACATAATTATGTAACAGCGACAGAATTATTTGCTTGTACGACCTGTATGGCTTGTATGCAAGAGTGTCCGGTGAACAATGAACATGTGCCCGCGATAATTGATATGAGACGAAGTTTAGTATTAATGGAATCTAATTTTCCACAAGAAGCACAGGTTGTATTTAAAAATCTAGAAACAAATTTTAACCCCTGGGCATTTTCGGCATCAAGCAGGGCAGAGTGGGCAGAAGGATTAAATATCTCACAATTGGCTCAATCCCCTGATTATGAAATTTTATTTTGGGTCGGTTGTGCAGGAGCATTTGACGCACGGTATATAAAAGTAACGCGAGCATTTGCAAAGTTAATGCAGAAAGCCAAAATTAAATTTGCCATACTTGGTTCTGAAGAAAAATGCACAGGAGACTCGGCAAGAAGAATTGGGAATGAATACCTTGCACAAATGTTGATGAAAGATAATATTGCTACCCTGAATAGCTATAATGTGAAAAAAATTGTAACAATGTGTCCACATTGTTACAATACGCTAAAGAATGAATATTCTCAATTTGGAGGTAATTATGAGGTTATTCATCACACTGAATTTCTTGCAATGTTGATTGATGAAGGGAAATTGAAAATAACTAAAGAAGAAATTTCAAAAATTACATTTCATGATTCCTGTTATCTCGGCAGATACAATGATATTTATGATTCACCACGCAAGATATTATATAGCATAAAAGGCATAACCAATGTTGAAATGAAACGTTCTTATTCGAAAGGATTATGTTGCGGCGCTGGAGGCGGAAGAATGTGGATGGAAGAACTTGAAGGTAAGCGTGTAAATATTGAACGAACTGAAGAAGCGCTTGCGTTAAAACCAAATATTATTGGAACAGCATGTCCGTTTTGTATGACAATGTTTGAGGATGGTATAAAAGATAAAGAAGCTACTGATAATGTTAAGATAAAAGATATAGCTGAAATATTGTCGGATGTTGTGGAGTAATAAGAAAATGTTAAAAACTAAAACTTTAATATTCGATTTATCCCAGAATAGTGTTGTTGATTTATCTGAAGCTGTAGAAATTTTAAAAAACGGCGGACTTGTAGCATTCCCCACCGAAACTGTTTATGGATTAGGCGCAGACGCTTTGAATGTAGATGCTGTTAGAAAAGTATTTGAAATAAAGGGGCGACCCTCAGATAATCCGTTAATTGTGCATGTAGCAAGTTTAGATGAAGCAATGCTATTTACTCCAGAAATACCAGAGAACGGTAAAAAACTTGCCGAAATATTTTGGCCAGGTCCTCTTACGCTTGTACTAAAAAGAAAAGAAATTGTCCCCGATATAGTTTCTGGAGGATTGGATACGATTGCTATTCGTGTGCCTGATCATCCGATTACATTGGAACTGCTGAAAAAATTTAAAAGCGGAATTGTAGGACCAAGCGCCAATATATCTGGAAAGCCAAGTCCAACTGTCGCTGAACATGTAATTCAGGATTTAGGTGGAAAAATTGATTTAGTCATCGATACTGGACCAACTGCAATCGGTTTAGAATCTACAGTAGTCGATGTTACGATTACTCCGCCAAAAATATTGCGAATTGGCGGATTAAACCAAGAAAAATTAAGGGAAGTGATTGGCGAAATAAAATTGGCTCAGGATAAGGAATTAAAAAAAAGATCGCCAGGTACGAGATACAGACATTATGCTCCGAACGCCGCTGTTGTTCTCATTTCAAAAGGCAATATAATTCACTACAAACAACTTATAAAAAAATGCCGTGAAGAGAAAAAAGTAATTGGCTCTATTACGCATTCAAAACTGCTAAGAGATATAGAGCCATCGCCGTTGCATTTTGTTTTTAATTCATCTATGGAATATATAGCAAAAAATCTGTTTAAAGCTTTAAGAGAACTTGATGAGCAAGGCGTTGATGTAATAATTGTAGAAAGCGTAGAAATAAAAGGAATTGGCGAAGCGATAATGGATAGATTAAGAAAAACTACGGAACCTAATCCATAAAGCTGAAAATTTATAATAAACTATAGTAAAATAAATAATCGGTCAATATTATTTTAATTAGCAAGGAAAACTAAGAGCTGTTATTTTGACTGATTAATCGAATGAAATTTAAATTATATAGTTCCTGTATTCAGCACACTCCACAAATTAGAAGCAGTATAATGTGCAATGACTTCTTAAATAAACTATCATTAAATCCATTTTATATCTTTATACCATTTGAAGGTTTTATTTAGTCCTTCATAAATTGATGTAGATGTTCGAAAACCGATATGCTCATATATTTTTGAAACGTCGCAAGTCCAATGCTTTTGTAATAAATCGCGTGCTTTTTCTATGTTTAACACTGCGGGTTTTTTAACAAATTCAGCAAAGAATTGCATAATACCAGCCATTGAATAAACAATACCTTTTGGCAGATGAAGCGGGATGGTTTTCTTTTGCACTAACAACGATAAATAATCCATCAACGAGGAGTATGTAAATATTGTCGGATCGGCTATGTTATAAATTTCTCCATCTGTCTTATTATTAATTGTAGATAGTTCAATCGCCTCAGCAAGGTCAGGCGCAAAAATTAAACTTAAAGTTTTTTCAGATGAACCTATTACAGGTTTAAATCCTTTACTTACCCATTTGAACATTTCCAGAATATCGGTGTCTCGCGGCCCAAAGACGGCGGGGGGGCGTAATATTACAATTGGTATTTTACTTTCATATTGCTTACAAATTTGCTCTGCCTCTAATTTTGACTTACCGTAAGTAGTAATTGGGCGGCATAGTGCGGTTTCCTTAAGGGGGATGCCATTTAGACTTGGCCCGACTGCTGTTAAACTACTTATAAAACAGAATTTTTTTATTTTAGAAAATTGAATAGAGGCATTTAATAAATTTTGAGTTGATTTTATATTACCTATATAATAATCAGATTTATTTTTGGCTTTTGTTATGCCGGCAATATGCACAACATAATCAACATTATCCAAAGATTTAACTAATGAATTTTGATCAAGTAAATCGCCTTTAACAACTTCAATTGGCATGTTTTGAAGCCATTTTAGGTTAGTATGATGCGGACGGATAAGACATTTGACTTTAAAATTTTTTGCTAATAAACGTTCTACCGTATGACTTCCTATAAATCCCGTGCCCCCAGTTACAAGTGCTGTTTTAATGATTATCTCCTAAAATATTGATTAATTGACTTTCTTTGCTTTATAAACTATATTCAAAAAAGTTTCAATAAGCAAAATTTAAAAGATTTTTAACAATTTTTTTTATACTAAACAGGAGAATTATTTGGATTTATTTGATAAGTGCAGAAATTTTACACGCGCAGATGAAGTTAAAGCGATGGGATGCTATCCTTATTTTCACGCTATTGAAGAAAGCGAGGGACCGGTTGTTCAAATTGAAGGACATAAGATAATCATGGCAGGTTCAAATAATTATCTTGGACTAACCGCACATCCAAAAGTTAAAGAAGCCGCTATAAATGCAATAAAAAAATACGGCTCAGGTTGCTCGGGTTCAAGATATTTAACAGGTACACTCGATTTGCATATCGAATTAGAGAATAAACTTGCAAAGTTTCTCGGAAAAGAAGATTGCTTGCTGTTCTCAACTGGCTTTCAAACACCACAAGGGATAATTCCAATTTTAATTGGAAAAGGGGAGTATATAATTTCGGACAAGGATAACCATGCCAGCATTGTAGCTGGTTTGCTTATTGCGGCTGGACAGGCGTCTTATAATTCAGATAATGAACAAATAATTCATCGTTACAAGCATAATGATATGGCGCATTTAGATGTTGTATTATCTAAGCTTCCATTAGAAGCGCCGAAGCTAATAGTAACAGATGGAGTTTTTAGCACTTCAGGCGAAATTGTTGATTTACCGAATTTAATAAAAGCCGCAAAGAAATATAATGCAAGAGTTCTTGTTGATGACGCCCATGCAGTTGGTGTTATAGGAAAAGGAGGGCGCGGCACAGCAAGTCACTTTGGACTTGAAAACGAAACTGATATGACGTTTGGTACATTTAGCAAAACATTTGCTTCTTTAGGCGGTTTTGTTGTTGGAGAACATAAAGTGATTGATTACTTAAAACATCATGCGCCAGCATTAATTTTTAGCGCAAGTCCAACTCCTGCTTCTGTTGCAGCGGCTATTGCATCGCTTGATATTTTAGAAAAAGAACCCGAACGAGTTGATAAACTTATGCAAAACGCTCGTACAATGCGCGCTGGCTTTAAAGCTATGGGATATCGGGTGGGTGAACACGATTCAGCAGTTGTCCCGGTAATTATTGGCGATACGGAACAAGTGCTAATTATGTGGCGGGCGCTTTTTAATGAAGGCGTTTTCGTTAATGCATTTATCAGACCAGGGGTTCCCCCGGGAATGGAAATGTTGAGAACAAGTTATATGGCAACTCATGAGCAGGACCATCTCGAAAAAATACTTGAAGTGTTTTTGAAAGTTGGCAAAAAGTTAGGCGTTATAAATTGAGTTAAAAAGTTATTTAAAATAGAATAATTACAGAGCCGCATTATTTATTTTGCGGCTTTCTCTTAAAGTTCTCAATAGGAAAAAAATGGATGGATTAGTCGTTAAGCCGATATCTTCAAAGAAAGATGTTTATAAATTTATAAAATTCTTGTGGAAAGTTTATAAGGACTATCCCAAATGGGTTCCCCCTTTAATAATGGATCGAAAAAAATTAATGGATAGAGAAAAGAATCCGTTTTATAAACATTCTGACGCCGAATTTTTCCTTGCTGAAGTAAATGGCGAAGTTGTTGGCAGAATTGGCGCAATTCTAAATCATAATCACAACAAAGAGCACGAAGAAAATATTGGTTTCTTTGGTTTTTTTGAATGCATTAATGATCAAACTGTAGCAAATGCATTATTCGATAAAGCAAAAGAATATTTACAATCTTTTGGTGTAACCGCAATAAGAGGTCCTGCAAATCCATCGGTGAATGATGAATATGGATTATTAATAACTGGATTTGATTTAAGCCCAACTGTTCTTATGACATATAATCCGCCTTACTATGTTGATTTAATAGAAAATTATGGTTTCAAGAAGGCAAAGGATTTATACGCTTATCTATTAGATCAGCAAAAAGTATATACAGAAAAATTTAATCGCGCACATGAACTTGTAAAGAAAAGACATAATATCGTTCTACGTACTTTTAATAAGAAAAAGTTTTACGAAGAAGTTGAAAGAGTAAAAGAAGTATACAATAAAGCTTGGGCAAGAAATTGGGGCGCAGTTCCAATGACAGATGAGGAGATGGATGCGTTGGCAGAAGATTTAAAGCCAATACTCGTACCAGAGTTAATTATCTTTGCTGAAAAAGAAGGTAAGACAATAGGATTTGGACTTTCTTTGCCTGATATAAATGTTGCTTTAAAATATAACAAGAACGGATATTTTATACCCGGTTTATATCATCTTCTAACAAAGAAAAAGAAAATAAAAAAAGTGCGTGTTATAGTATTAGGTGTATTACCAGAATATCTCTATACGGGTGCAGGAGGAGCTTTGTTTTATGAAACAGCCATCAATGCAAAGAAGCTTGGTTATGATTTTGGAGAAGCAAGTTGGATTTTGGAAGACAATGAGCGGATGAATCGTTCTGCCGAAGCTATGCTGGGTGTGATAGATAAGCGATATAGAGTCTATCAAATGGATATATAAAAGTAAAAAGTTAAAATTTAAAAGTGAAGAGTCATAATGTAAAATGAAAATATTAAATGTTCGGTTTTTTAAAAGTATATTTCTAAAAAATAGATTAATATTAATTACATAGCAGGGTAATTGAATGCCGATAAAAAAAGTTGAAAAAATATGGATGAACGGCGCGCTTGTAAATTGGGATGATGCGAAAATACATATTCTATCTCACGTTGTTCATTATGGAACAAGCTGGTTCGAAGGAATTCGATGTTATAACACAAAAGAAGGACCTGCAATCTTTCGATTGGATGAGCACTTAAGAAGATTAGTTGATTCGGCAAAAATTTATCGAACAGAAATTCCATATTCCATTGCGCAACTTAGCGAAGCTATTCAACAAACTATAAAATCAAATGGGCTAAAAGCTTGTTATATAAGACCTGTCGTTTATCGAGGATATGGCGATATTGGGGTCAATCCGTTAGGATGTCCGGTTGATGTTGCTATAGCTGTATGGGAGTGGGGAGCATACTTAGGCGCTGAGGCGCTTGAAAAAGGAATAGATGTATGCGTCTCCTCATGGCGTCGTCCGGCGCCAGATACTTCTCCTACAATGGCAAAATCGGGCGGAAATTACTTGAATTCTCAACTAATAAAATTGGAAGCAATTGCAAACGGATACGTTGAAGGGATTGCCTTAGAAGCAAACGGAACTGTTAGCGAAGGAAGTGGGGAAAATATTTTTCTTGTTCGTGATGACGTTATATACACCACGCCGTTAAGTTCTGCAATTTTGCCGGGTGTTACAAGAAATTCTATTATGATATTAGCAAAAGAGTTTGGATATCAAATAATTGAGATGGCAATTCCAAGAGAGATGCTGTATATTTCAGATGAAGTGTTTTTTACTGGAACAGCGGCGGAAATTACGCCGATTCGTTCTATAGATAAGATTATTATCGGAAACGGACATGCAGGACCAATTACAAGAAATATTCAAAAAGCATTCTTTGAGATTGTACACAACGGTAAAGATAGATTTAAGTGGTTAACGTTTGTTAGATAGTTCACAAAGAAATAGAAGTTAAGCTAAAGGTAATTTCCAGTTGTA
This sequence comes from Ignavibacteriales bacterium, assembly GCA_037446575.1. Lineage (GTDB taxonomy): Bacteria > Bacteroidota > Ignavibacteria > UBA10030 > UBA10030 > JBBIII01. The sequence continues at coordinate 7,492 of JBBIII010000043.1, read as the reverse complement.
GAACAGTATTAATTTTGAATATTGATGGAGTAAAAATGGGAACTACACAATCAGGAATAGCAAACGCATTGTGGAAAAATATATTTTCGCATAAAATAATAAAAGAAGGTTCAACCGAAGAAGTATTAAACAAAGTGCCTGCATTTTCGAATCTCTCGCCGCGCGAGCTGAAAGAAGTCGCCGTAATTGTGCATAAGCGAGAATACCGGACAGGCGAACCTGTTTTTTATCAAGGTGATCCCGGACTTGGCATGTATATTGTACAAGAAGGTGAAGTCTCTATTACAATTTTAGGAAAAGATGGAAACGAGCAAGAGCTTGTAGTTCTAAGCGATGGCGATTTTTTTGGCGAGCTTGCATTATTAGATGAATCGCCGCGTTCGGCAAATGCTGTTTGTAAATCAAATTGTACTTTAATAGGATTCTTTCGTCCAGACTTATTTGAACTGATCGAAAAAAATACGTCTTTAGGCATTAAAATCGTGTTAAAACTTGCTGAAATAGTTGCGCAAAGATTAAGACAAACAGATAAAGAATTATCAAAAATTAAAGGCACGCTTGAACGGCTGCAAAAACATGAAGAAAGGGAAAATCATGGCGGCGAAAAAGAAATCTCAAAAAAAGAAAGCACTGACTCATAAAGCTAAACCAGTCAAAAAGCCAATTATCCTGCTTAAGCGAATCTTAGTCCCAATCGATTTCTCCGAACATTCCAAAAACGCTTTAAAGTACGCAATACCATTTGCAAAGCAATTCGGAGCTTCAATAGATTTGATCTATGTTGTGGAGCCAACTATTTATCCCGCAGATTTCAGCTTTGGACAGATCGGTTATCCGAATGTAGAAGATGAATTACGTACACGCGGAAGTAAAGAATTGGAAAAATTGATAAAAGAAGAAATTAGTGAAAATGTTAAAGCTCATAAAGTGGTACGTACCGGAAAACCTTTTTACGAGATTAATCAATATGCAAGTGAAGAGGAAATAGATTTGATCATAATTGCAACTCACGGACACTCCGGTATGGAACATATACTTTTTGGAAGCACAGCGGAAAAAGTTGTACGCAAAGCTCCATGTCCGGTGCTTGTAGTCCGCACAGGCGAACATGAATTTGTGAAAGGGTAAAAAAAATTAAAAGATTATTGCATTTACATCATAAAGTTGTAGCGCGGCAGTTCGATGTATGTAGGAAAGTTATCTCAAAAGGTGAATAGGAAATGACTCATAGTGAACGCTAATCTGCTCATAATGACGTTAGCTTATGTTTAATCTATTAATTTTAAAATAAAAGACGAAAAAAATATACAGACTGAATATTTTCCTATATTCCTGCTAACAATTTGGCTGACAGTAAATTTACCCGATATTTTTCTTGTTTTTAACAATCCCTAGCATTATTATAGGATGTAATTAGCAATTGTCTTTAGTGTTTTGTAAAAAGGAAATCATATTAAGACAATTCAAAACATAATATTATTAGCGCTTTTAGTAGTAAACATTATACAAAAGTTTTATGCGCAACAAGTGCAAACTGACGAGGTCTGCAACGGAGTTGTTGCCCCACTTGCCATTAATTTCAATAAAGCTACAGATGCAAATATCTTAAATGTGAATGATAGTATTGCAGGGGACAATAACAATACACGCCTCATTAGAGAAACACAAAATTGGAATCTTATTTGGCAAGACGAATTTGATAACACAAGTATAAATTCAGCTAAATGGACGTACGATATAGGCGGAGGCGGTTGGGGAAATAATGAACTTCAATATTATACGAATCGTCCAGAGAATGCAAAGATAGTAGATGGAAATCTTCTCATTATAGCTCGAAAAGAGTCTTACGGTGGAAGAGAATATACGTCTGCGCGTTTAAAAACTCAAGGTTTATTTAGTTTTACTTATGGAAAAATAGAAGCAAGAATAAAGCTTCCGATGGGAAAAGGAATATGGCCGGCTTTTTGGATGTTAGGAACAAATATTTCTACTATCGGTTGGCCCAAGTGCGGCGAAATTGATATTATGGAACACATCAATAACGAAGATAAAATTCATGCTACTATGCATTGGGATGTTAATGGACATGCTTACTACGGAGGAAGCACAATTTGTGATGTAACTAAATTTCATATTTACTCTGTTGAGTGGGATTCAAAAGCGATTAAGTGGTTTCTTGATGGAAATAAATTTTGGGAAGGAAATATTTTAAACAATATAAACGGCACAGAAGAATTTCATTTGCCATTTTTTATTATTCTCAATATGGCTGTTGGAGGCAATTGGCCCGGAAATCCAGATGGAACAACATTATTTCCCGATACAATGTACGTTGACTATGTGAGAGTATATCAGTCAGCTATTAAAATTGATGATAGTAATAGTGAACAATACCCTAAGAATTTTAATCTTTTTCAGAACTATCCTAATCCGTTTAATCCAACTACGACTATTACTTTTAAAATTCCTACACAATCATTTGTAACACTCAAAGTTTTCGATTCTATAGGAAGAGAAATATCTAATATTATTTCTGATAAGTTGCCTGCGGGAACATTCTCTCGACAGTGGAATGCGGCGGGTATAACAAGCGGCATATACTTTTATCGGTTACAATCACGCCCGATAATTAGCGGGCAATTTAGTTCGTATATCGAGACAAGAAAGATGATATTGCTAAGATGAAGGAGATTATATAACGGTTTTTTAAATCTATAATCTTTGGTTGAACTTAAAAGGAGACAAATTATGTCTGACCAAATCATAAACGATGCCCGTTTTGCTAAGGCAGGCGATGTAATGACACAATATGTTTTTTATATAGATCCCGATAAAACTGTTGCTGAAGCTATTAAGTTGATGAGAGAAGAACATCTGTCCAGTTTAATTGTAAACGGAAGAACTCCTGAGGATACATGGGGAATTATTACACGCAAAGACATTGTGAATAAAATTGTAGCCCCAAACAAAAATCCAACTGAAGTAAAAATCTGCGAAATTATGTCCAAACCGTTGATAACTGTTTCGCCTGACTTGCCGGTAATCGAAGTAGCTAAAATACTACAATCGAAAGGGATAAGGCGCGTGGCAGTCTACGACGGTAATGAAATTGTTGGATTGCTAAGCAATACAGATATTTTTAACGTGATAAAAGTATAGAGCAAGAATAATCATAAAATATTTTTGATAGATGGATATAACTTTTCATATTTCTTATAATATTCATTGTACTTTTTATTCTCTGTTAGATCCGGAGTAATTATATTTTTTATCTTGCATAGTTTATCGGAGGCGTCTCGTATATTTTTATACCAACCAATTCCAACGCTAGCACAAATCGCCGCGCCAAACGCCGATGCTTCGGTTATTTTTGGAATACAAATATTCTTGCCTGTAATATTTGCCAAAAGATGATACCATAACTTGCTCTTTGCTCCTCCTCCTATTACAATGAACTCTTCAATTTTTGCATTAATCACTTTTTCAACGGCATTTATTGCCACAAGCTGTTCAAATGTGATTCCCTCTAATATTGCTCGGAACATATGTCCACGCGTATGAGATGATGATAAACCGATAAAAGCTCCCTTAGCGTTCACATCCCAATATGGATTCATTACTCCGCATAAATATGGCAGATAAAATAAACCGTTACAGCCGGCTTCAATTTTAAGCGCTTCTCGCTCAAGGTCTTTATAAATATTTGGTTGATTCGATGTATTGATCTTTAATACTTTTCTAATAAACCAATCGAGCGAAAATGTTCCTGCTCTTAAACTGCATTCGTAGTAATATCCGGTTTCTGCGCAACTGCACAGAGTCCGGAAAGCGTTGCTAATTCTGTATTCGCTTCCATAGATTCCAGAAACTACAGCGGTGCCAAGATTCAAGTATGCGCGTTTATGTGTAAGCGCATTAGCGCCAGTTCCTGCCGTCTGTCCATCGCCGCCACCAGCGACAATTTGAGTATTTACATCGAGTCCGGTTGTTTTTGATGCTTCATTAGTAATTTTGCCTAAAATTGTACCCGGAGAAAAAGTACAAGGCAATTGCTTTGCTTGTAATTCAAGCGCATTTAGAATTATAGAAGACCAAGTTTTATATTTCAAATCAAAAATTCCTAACGGATCAGCGCTTGCCCAGCTTGTTTTGAATTTTCCTGTCAATTTCCATGTAAGATAAGTATGGACATCGCATATCATTCCAATTTTGTGATATAGCTTTGGTTCATGCTTTTTCATCCAAGCCAAGCGATAAACAACTGGCGCATAATCAACCGGTTTGCCAGTAATGCGATGGATTCTATTTCTACCGATTTTTTGTGCAAATGCTTCGACTTCATTCTTGCATCGCTCATCAAGCCATAAAATTGCCGGTCTTATGTGATTTCCATTTACATCTAATGGCACAAATGTCTCTCTCTGATTTGAAATAGCGAGAGCAACTATCTTTTTAGAGTTAATCTGTTTTGTGATACTACGTAAAACAATTTGGGTCGCAGTCCACCAATCATTTGGATTTTGCTCGTAATAATTCGGTTGAGGCGAATGCAAGGACAATGATGCGCGTGCTTCTGCTTTTATTTTTCCATCCTTATTGATTGCAATCGCTTTTATTCCCGTTGTGCTGCAATCTATACCAATAACAAAATAATCTACGCTATTATTCTTGTTCAACATTTCTTACTTGGTTAATGATTGATCAATATTAATCATAGCTTTCATAACGCCATCTTTATAGTTTGCAACCAAGTCAAAAGCTTTTTGAATTTCCTCAAGCGGAAAATGATGCGTTGCCATCGAATCCATTTTTATTGTACGTTTAGCCAATAAATCGATTGCTTTTTGCGTACAATGGACCTGCCTCCGAATATTTACAATTGTTATTTCCTTGCGTCTCAGTTCATGAATTGGGAAAGTAATTTCATCTACTTCAGTAATTCCGACAATTACAAGTATTCCTCCCGGTTTTAGTAATTCCACACCTTGAATTATAGCCGCAGGATCGCCGCTACATTCATATACAACATCTAACGAAAGCGGTTCGATGTATAGTATTTCCTTAACAATATCAATTTTATCAGGATTGCCTGTCCAATCCGGTTTAAATTTCTTTGCGAATGCAAGGCGTTCTTCTATTTTATCTGTAATAAACACTCGTTTTATTTTTTTTGTGCGTAAAACAAGAAATACCGACATTCCGATTGGACCTACGCCAAGAATTGCAACGTCAGACTTGGAAGGAAGAAAAGATTTCTCAACTGTATAAATTCCAATTGCTAATGGTTCAGATAAAGTCGCCTGATTAAAAGTCATTGTTTTTTTAATTGGGAAACAACATTCTTGAGGCATTACGATGTATTCACTTAAGCATCCATCTAATTGTTTTGGAGTTCCTAAAAATTTTAGTTTTCGGCATGTATGTTCTCTGCCCGCTTTGCATTGATCGCATTTACCGCAAGAAACTGTCGGTTCAATGGCAATTTTCTGACCGATTTTAACTCGACATACTTTTTTCCCAACCTGTTCTACAATTCCGGATGCTTCGTGTCCGATGATAAATGGAAATTGAATAACCTGCGAACCGATTCGACCAGTTTTATAATAATGAATATCAGAACCGCACACGCCTACAGTATTAATTCGGATAAGTACATCGGTATAGTTTTTTATTTTTGGTTTTGGGACATCCTGTAATTCAATTTGCCTAATACCTGTTAATATCGCCGCTTTCATTTTATTTCCTATTAAAAATATTTAGTATAACGTAATGAACAATATTATTTAAAAATATTCCACATAAATGCTTTTATTTTATAGAAATAAAAAAGTCCCATCAGTTCAATGGGACTTTTAATTACATTTTAATTGTTACAACTGTTATTTCATCAAAATCATCTTCTTCGATTCTGTATATTTTCCTGCTTGTAATCTGTATATGTAAATACCGCTTGGCAGATTGGAAGCATTAAAAGTTACTGAGTGTATGCCTGCTGATTTTTGCTCATTTACAAGTGTAGCAATTTCTCTCCCAAGCAAATCATATACTTTTAATGTTACATCACTAACTACTGACAACCGATAACTGATAACTGTATTTGGATTAAAAGGATTAGGATAATTTTGACTTAAAGAAAATCCTTCTGGACTATTTGATATTGCATTGTTGACATTAGTTACTTTCAATATTTGACCGGTTATTTTATCACCAATAAAGATCATTCCATCTGTATACAATTGTTCGCCGACATACCAGTCTTTAATATAATTAGCTACCCAAAACGCAGTATGTTGCTCAGGCATTTGTCTTGTAAAAGGGGAATTAATTAATGGTCCTAACATTGAATAGATATTAAAATAACCACCCGCTGGAAGACTTCGACGAAATTCTCTTCCGCCAGCATTTTCCGCATTTGCAATAAAAGTAGTGCTGTTTGCAGCGTATGCAGGGTCGAATATTGGTACGACGGCTAAAAATATTGCGAAACCATTTTCTATTTCTCGTATCCCATTTTCAAAATAATCAACCTTTACCCGGTGCGAATTATTAGGCATATTTCCTACATAATAAAAGTCCCATTTTCTAGCGGCACCTGTCGAATCAACATTATATGCTTCTACTCTGCGTAGACTATCTGCTCCCGGATTTCCAATTGTGAGAACTGAAGCAATATCTCGTGCTTGTGCAAATGTGTATTTATGCTTAAAAGTGAGTGTTTTTCCAGATATATTCGCATTGTTTACAACAACGGAATCTACGTTTGAAAGTACATCAGGCCCATCTCCTTCGCGTGGATCGATTCCTTCTATTCCGTCAACTTCTTTTGCAGCCATTAAGTAGTAGCTGCCATTAGTTAAGTAAGGAATTGTATAATTACCGGAATTATCAGTTATTGTAGCCATTACAAAATCAGGACTACCATCAGACTGCATAGGATTATTATTAGATATAAAAACCAAGCTGTTAGCAGATGTGGTAGGATTCTCGCCACTTTGAACAACACCACTTACAGATAAATTGGGAAATGCAGATGCGGTTGTAAAATAAGTAATTATTGGAGTTTGCTGTTTATCGCCAGTTTCGCTTTGAAAGTTTTGAATATATAAAAAGTATGTTGTATTAGGACTAAGCGTTGCTTCATATGAATATGTACGCCTATCACTGCTTATTGAGTAATCGCCCCACTCTTGAATGTTAGAATAGGCAAATCCTTTTGTGGAATCGAATGCTTGATTAAACTGAAGAGTAATTGTTGTGTTTAATGGAACATTGAGTGATCCGTTTGCCGGCGTTATCGAAACTGTAAATTGTGCAAAGCTAATTAATGGAATAATTAGAATTAATATTGTAAAAAAGTATTTCATAAATTATCTCCTTTATAAATTATATGAACTGATATTCGCCAATTATTTAAATGTATATAATACTTATATTGGTAATAGTCAATGAAATTGGAATATAGAAGATTAGGATGTGATTTAAAGCATAAGCA
>JBBIII010000042.1:13073-21771 GCA_037446575.1 Ignavibacteriales bacterium | reverse complement strand
AAAAAAATGAAACGGTCTAATCAATCTGTCAGGACGAAAATTCTGACAGCAATAGATTATTAAGTATATTAGAGTACAGAAAAGATATAGAACACTGATGTAACAGATGAGATAGGATTTGCACTGATTTTTTGTCTTTTTATTAACTCAACTACTTAAATACTCAAGGACTAATCGACTCAACGACTCAATGACAAATACAATTTCTTCCGCAATATTTTTAGCGCATGCTGAATTTGATTTTCGATTGTCCTAACGCTCAGGTTTAATAAATCTGCTATTTCCTGATTTGCCTTTCCTTCGACTCTGCTTAGAATAAAAATCTCTCTGCATTTTTTGCCAAGATGCTTACTTAAAATTTCTGTTATTTGCTCCTGTAGCAGTATCAAGTTCAATGCTTCTGCCGGGTCATCCGTTTCGGAGCGAGTGGTTGAATGTATTTCTTCTTTTAATTTTTCACGAACCTTTTTATGTTTATAAGAATCTAAAACAAGATTTGTGCTTATCCGAATTGCATAGGCAAGAAAACTGAGTTCCGGTTTTAACGATGCGCGATTTTCCCATATCCGAATAAATGTTTCTTGAACTATATCGTGCGTAAAATCTGTTTCGCGAATTTGAAAATGTACATATCTAAATAATACCGGCTGGTAACGCTCAAATATTACTCTGAATGCCTCATTATCGGAATTCTTAATTCGCTCTAATAGATTAGTATCGTCGAGTAGTTCGTTCACAATTATTTATTTTTGTTTAAAACAATATCAAAATACTTTATGCACTGTAAAATTGCAATAAAATAGGTTTTCGACAAAAAAATCTTTATACAGATTTTATAAATGAAATAGGTACAAACACCCTCTTAATCGTTATATAATTAGTGCAATTACATGTTGACAACGATGTATTACTAATTGTTTCGCTATGAAAATTGAAAAAACGTTAATAAATACATTGCTTTTACTCATTTTTTTTTCATGCCAAAAAGAAAATATCACTTCTCCAGAATCGCCATTACATGAACCGATATATTTCAATTCCTTCGAATCAGCTATGGATACTATTGGATGGCAAGGATATGGGTCGTATAATTTTTTTGCCGACGCGCCTCCAGTTGGTGGAACGCAATCTCTAAATATTTTTGGCGGCTGTATAATGCCACATGCCTTTGTCATATTTCAAAATAAATCATCATCTCAATATGTTAAACTTCATTGCTGGGGAAAACAAATTGGTATTGGTGGTTATGTTTCTTTAAGTAAATTAAATAGTCTTTCGCAATCAATATTTTGTAATATAACCGATACAATCTGGACTTATTATGAATCCGCCGATTCTATTTATTGTTCAGCCAACGATACTTTATGTTTATATTTTATGGGAGGTGGCGGAAGAGTCAAAGGCGCAATATTAATAGATATGATTGAAGTAAAAGGGTTCAAATAACGCTAATAAAATCTATGCATATTTCACTTAAAATACTTTTCGTCAACAGTTTATTTTTAGTTTTGTTTTCCTGTAAGGAGAAGGCGACTGAATTACAAAATTCAGATGTTGCCTTTTCGGCGAGCAGTAGTAAATGTCAGTTAAATTTAAGATTAGCAAAAGTAAGCGTTCTCGATTCGCTCTTTGAATATTCTTTTTCGGATAATCTAATTTTAGATTTTTCTGTTCGGACTAATTGTTGTCCAGATTCAAATCGGTTTGTTATTACGCAATACATTGGCGCGGATACGCTTAATATTATTGTAACGGATACCGCGCAACATCTTTGCCGGTGTAATTGTCCGTATTTTATACATGCAGAGTATAAAAATTTAACCGGCAATCAATATGTTGTCAGATGTATATTAGAAACATCTGCCGCAATTCCACCGAGCGCGTCTCGTATAATCCATTGTGTAACTGTTTATCGAAAAGATGAATAATAAATTAAACGAAAGATTTTTACCAATGAAAAAAATATTTAGAAGAATATTCGCAAAAAAAAGAGAAATGAAATACGCGCAAGGCGAACTTGAACGAGCGCTTGAAGAACGCGCTCAACAATCAAGAGCGATAAATCCGGAAACTAAACGTCTATGGGAATTTCTGCAAAGAAAATTAAACGCACTGAACTCTGAGGGGAACTTTGCAAAAGATCAATTATTTCCACCAATTCTCAAACCTGCAATAATTTTTGCGACAACTATTCTTGTCTTATCTTTAATAGGCGGAATATGGTTCAATTCTTTTTCCGTAAAGACTTACGAAACAGCCCGCTCTCAGCGTTCCACTTTACTTCTTAAAGAGGGCACAGAAGTAATATTAAATCATACTTCCGAGCTTATAGTAGAACGATCACCATTTGAAAAAACGCGCCGGGTAAAATTAAATGGAGAAGCATTTTTTAACGTGCAAAAAAAAGGCGAACCCTTTTTAGTAATTACAGATGTCGGTAAAGTTCAAGTTAAAGGCACGTCATTCAATGTGCGTATGCGTGATAATCGGTTAGAAGTTGCCGTCGTTACTGGAAGCGTGCAAGTGAAATCCATAGACGGTAGTTTAGAGCATAGCGTCATTTTATCTGCCGGACAAATTACTCAATTCGCAAAAGGCGGATTACCTGAGCCGCCCATAACTTTTTCTACAAATCGTTATCCTGGTTGGTTAGATGGTAATTTTATTTTTTATAAAACGCCGTTAAGTTCCGTTTGCAAAGAATTAGAATCATACTTCGATACAATTATAAAAGTTGAAAATAGTAAGAACATAACAATTACCGGTATCATAGATGGACGAACTTTGGAAACAACGCTTAATACTTTGACTCAGCTAACCGGAAAAAGAATGCGCCATGAAAATTCGGCTTACATTATTTATTAACATATTTATTTGCTCGTTATTTTTCTGCGCTCTTGAGCCGCAAATTGTTAACGCGCAACAGGCGTTTCGATTTGAAAATGCGCCTCTGCGATCTGCATTAGATTCCTTAATGCAATGGTACCCGGATAATATTGTTTATCTCGATCACGATATCGAAAACATCACTGTGTGGGCAACTTGTAGTCAATGCACAATTAGGGATGCGTTGAATGCGCTTTTAGGTGAAACACAATTGCAATGGATGCGGTTAGGAAATCAGATAATTATTAAGAAGAGAGAACAAGAGACTATCAAGCAATTTATAAATGTCTCCGGAGTTGTTCGAGATTCTGTTACTGGCGAATGTATAGCTGGAGCGACAATAATGCTACAGGAAATATCTGATCAACCAATACAAACAATAAAGTATTGGTGTTCGACAAATGCTTTTGGATTTTATGCTCTGCCAAAAGTTCAATCAAACAATTACACGCTGATAGCTCGCGCCGTCGGTTATGAAACATTTACACATAACTTAGACCTTACTAATGTTGAATCACAAATTCTAAACATCTTTCTTCAGCAAAAAGAAATTGTAATGAGCGGCGTAACTGTAGAAGGGCGGCGTTCAGTTCTTTCTTCGGCGGAAACTTTTGCACGTGGTATTTACTTTCGTTCTGTACCGTCTGATCAAAACCAATATTTATTAGATGGCGGACGTATTTACAATCCTTCTCGTTTTGGCGGCGTGCTGACTACATTTAACACGGCAATGTTAAGCGATGTTCAGGTCGCTCTAAGCGGACCTCCCCCCTTTTATGGCGGCAGAATGGGCGGTATAGTTGATCTCGCTTTACGCGGTGGAATGCGCCACAGTTTTTCTGCATCTACAAGCGTTGGCTCGTTTGGGTCAAGTCTGACGCTCGAAGGTCCTATAGACAACAGCTCGACATTTTTAATCTCAGGGCGCAAAGGATATCCAGATGCTACAATTCAATTTTTTAATTCGTCGGTTACACCGAGCGACGCAAATTCATTCGAATTTACAGGCAAAATAAATCATCGTATCTCTAACAACAGTCAAATTTCTTTGAATGGTTACATTAGCAACGATTCTTACGCTAACGACGTAAGCGGTGTTGGCGAACAGTTATCCAATAACTTTTCATGGAAAAATAGCATGCTGAATTTGAGATGGAGCGGCATTGCCTCCTCTTCTCTTTTTCTTTATTCGTCTTTGGTCTATAGCAGATACAATCTTGAACTCAATCATAAATTTGATTTCACACAAATACCTCTCGCCAATGAGCGTCTTTCATCTAATTATTCAATTGAAGATATTAGTCTGCGCGCGCATGCAGAAAGCTATTACGATAACGAACACACCATTCACGCTGGAGTAGAAATAGTTAGTCGCTCGGTCAGCGGATATGTTAGCGAATTTTCCATACAAAGCGCTCCATTTTCTTTATCTGAACTGTACTTGTGGGAATTATCGGTGTACTTACAAGATCAGTGGAAAATATTATCAAACGTGCTTGCTGAAATCGGCGGACGCGCAACTAACTTTACAAGCAAACAAGGTTCTTTTTCCGCAATTGATCCGCGTTTTTCTGTAATCACATTATTGAATGAACAAACGCGCGCTTACGCATCTGTTTCTGCAGTCAATCAATTTATTCATACTTTTAGAAACAGCGGCGTGTGTCTCTTGTATCCGACTATCTTTTATTATCCGTCCACAGAAAAATTACCTCCATCAACTTCGCTCCAAGCAATAATCGGCATTCAACGGGAAACAAGTGAGAACGCTTACAGAGCCTCGACCGAGATATATTATAGAATCACAAATAATTTGCATGAATTCAAAACAGACACGCTGTTATCTACAACAAACGATATTAGTGATTTATTGCTTTTAGGAGCGAGCCGGTCTTATGGAGCTATTTTCAAAATTGAAAAACGTCTCGGCGATTTGACAGGCTCGGTTACATATAATCTTTCATGGAATCTACAATCATTTGCAGAAATTAATAATGGTGTTGAATTTGCGCCGCCATTCGACCGCCGGCACGAAATACAATTTACATCGCGCTATACTCTTAGTGAAAAGTGGGGACTTTCTCTTCTTTGCGTTTATGCCCCTGGTCAATCCTATGTAGTAACTCCAAAGGCAACGAGTACAAACCCTGTAAATATAAATGTAAGGGAAAAGTCAGAAATTAATGCTTTATCCTACAATGATTTTCTCGATGTTAATGGAAGCCGCTTACCCGGATTTCAAAGATTAGAAATTAATGCATCAAGGAGATTCGATTTCGGTAGGTTATCTGGACATTTTTCTATTCGCTTCGTAAATAGTTATGGATTGACAGACCCATTTAGGTGGGAATTAGACAATTCACAACCTCTTCGTTACAGATGGAAGGCAATTTTTCGCGATACAGGAATTTTTCCGCTTTATCCATCATTAGAGATGACAATAAAATTATAAATTAATATTGAAGCACCATATCAATTAATGAGGAACAAAATGAAAAAAATATTATTAGCTCTTATTTTTATATTCTTATATTCTACAAATCTTTTTGCTCAGTACTGGGGCGAACGGGTAATGGAAAAAAGCTTTGAGCATACCGATTTCTTTTTTATGCCATACACTCTAAACCCATACGGAATCAGTGGTTTTAAATTAACTACTCCCGGTTTGATAGATGATCCATTAGTGAACTTAAGCGTCAATCCAGCTTTGATATATTCGGACAGTATAAAGGACAACTATCTCTATTTTGATTTCAGGAGCGCTAAAACAATAACAGAGGGAAATTCGATTTTACCATGTTACACACTTGATTATAGAAGTTCTTTCGCTACAGACGTAATGTATTACCGTCCTTATCCATGGATATATGTTAACACAAGACGAGAATTAGAGCCGGTTTTTTCTGGCGGCTATATTGGCTCACCTTTAACAGGATTTGTAGTAGGTGCAACTTATCAGTTAGTTTTGCAGGATGGTAAATATTACGATGTTCCGCAAAATATTTATAAATCAACAATCGGAGCGGATTACGCAGGCAACAGAGCCGCCGCAGAATCAACTCTTCCTATTGTAGATAAGTACAGCGGGGAAGATAAAATGCATCAACTCGGTCATTTTATTTCAGCATTCGGTAAGTTTGAAATTCCACTCATAGGAGACATTGGCTTAAAAATCAGCAGAGTTTTGTTTGATCGTTCTGGCTCAATTGGTTCTAAAAATCTATGGGATTCATATTACTATCGAACGTCTTCATCTTTATACTCAAATATGGAAACAAGAAAACAGGATTATGACCACTGGGAGGCATCCGTCGGCGCTCAATTAAATCTCAGCAATCAATTTTCAATCGGCGCTACAATTGGGCAACTCTGGGGGCAAGCTAATCAATCATTATTAGAGGACGATTCTTCGCATTATAACTATTCATCATCAAATTATGGAAGTTATTATATTAGCGCGGGACGAACTCGGCAGAACTGGAAGCACGACGGCACAACCAACTCATTAGGAATAAATCTCCTTTACCAGCCATCTGAAAAATATAAATGGAATATTATTTATCAAAGGATTAGCTCATCTATAGATTTGGATTTGATGTCTAATATAAATGATACATCATTCAGCACATATTCATATTTATATAATGATACAATGCGTACCTCAACGTCGTATTACTTTTTGCGTGACAATAGAAAAGGCAATGGCGAGCAGACAATTCTACAGAACAAAATTCAAATATCACTTCAATGGCAGATAGATGAGCGGGCTAACTTATCGTTAGGGCTTCAGTACGAATTTCAAAATAATGAAACAAATACATCGGAAAACATAAAAGCGGATATGCTTTCGTATTACAAATCGGGATACGATAATTATAGCTGGCTTTCTGGGAATACACAGTTGAAAGAATTGAGATGGAAATTTACAGCAGAGAAAACAAGTCTTATTATTCCGGTCATATTCTCATACAAAGTTTCAAAAGCTTTAAGTCTAATGTGTGGATTAAATCGTGTAATGACACAAACAAATATTAATGAAGTAACGTTAGCAATATTTAACAATCGCAAAACCAATTACAACGGTGCAATTACAGATGAAAATAATTTTGGTGAGCGGTACACAACTCCAGAAGAAATTGTAAGCGATATAAAGACAACATTTTTAGGTGGAATTACTATTTCACCATCAGAGCATTTCAGTATCAGGTTGCTTGGAGTGCCAAGTTTTAGAGATACTTACGATGGAACTAAAATGAATGAGATGCAATGGTGGCTTAGTGTGCGGGTTGCTCCATAAATATTTTTAGAAATCTAAATGTGTAATGCAATTATCAGAAACTCCAGAGGAGTTTCATGTTTATAACAAGAAAGTAATAAAGTAGAACTCCATAGGAGTTCAACTTAAAGCTTAAATAGGTGCAATATGAAAAAAATATTTATACTTGTCTCCGTAATGTGTTTATTGTCAGCGTGTAAAAAAGACAATACACTTATACCGCCGCAGGAAGAGCAAGTTATTCTGACATCTCTAAGCAGTACAGATAAACACGGGAATCCATCTACCACCTTTTTCAACATAGACCGATTTTACTTGATTTTCCAAATGACCAATAAAACCGGTAAGGATCAAATGTACTCGTGGACCGGCCCGGAATCGGAAATTGTGATTTTGCAAAATGATACAATTATTTCCCGGCAGTGGTATGGGTACACATGGATTCAAATTATAAACCAAGGGTTATTGAAATCAGATTCTACTCTGGTTAATAAATGGCTTGCTCCTTTTAATGAATTGAGTTCAATAACAATGTTAAAGCCGGGAGACTATGAAGCTGATGTATTTATCAATCTTCGCTTTAACGATGAGGTAAAAATACAGCGTCATCAGAAAATATCTTTTAATATAGCTCCAGGAGTGATCGTTAAAAAGCCGAATATTTATTTGTACCCGCTAACCACTCGGACAATTACTGTAAAATTTGAATTTCCATTAGGTGGGAGAATTCTTGAATCTATTCCGCTATACTCAAATGGGTGGACTGTAGAAGTACAGCCGAATGGAAAAATCAACAATCAATACGATTATTTATTTTATGAAAGTATTAATCCAGATGTTTATCAATACAATTCAGGTTGGGTAGTAAGTAGAGACACGCTGACGTCATTCTTTTCCAACAATCTTTTACAATACGGTTTTAATGAGAGAGAAAAGAATGATTTCGTTGAGTACTGGATTCCATTACTGAAGGAACATCAATATTACTATATATATCCACAGTTATCAGAAATTATAGAAAAAGTTATTCGGTTAAACATCTCAGAGCCGCCTGATAACATGTTGAGATTATTTTTTGTGATCGAGGGATCTGAAAACTTAGATAGGAAACTCCAAACTCCATTAATTCCAAAATTCAATCGTAGCGGTTTTGTTGTTACTGAATGGGGTGTTGTGATGAAAGAATAGGATTTATTTAATAATAGATTTACAACTGCGTGCGTGTAAGTTCACTCATAACGAATATGAAATAGTGTTGTTATTTTGCATTTACTACCAATTGAAAATAAATATAAGAAGTGCTACTTAATTTTGACGGTATAATAATTGGCATAAGTGGCTTTATTATTTAGTCTAAGTAAAAAATTAAATAACAAGAATCGTAGCCCAAATAATCACGAACTCAATTTAGAAAAAAGTAAGTCAGAATTACTCTGTACATACAGGTACATTCTTTGTAAAGTTAAACGACATATTTATTTTTCACATTTCTTGCTTCATTTCATAAAATTTCAGAATATGATTTCAGAAAGAAAA
>JBBIII010000042.1:0-12973 GCA_037446575.1 Ignavibacteriales bacterium | reverse complement strand
AGATTTTTACCAGAAGGAACTGTAATGGATTCCGATATAATCGGTTATGCCACCGTCCAGGATGACAAAGGAACAACATATCTTGTTACAGGCGGCGCTTTGGGAAGCACGTCAGAAGCATCTACGTTGAGCGATTTACAAAGTTTACTTGGCGATACATTACCGCGAGTTGTTAAATTTACAGGTGATTTAAGCGGCAACGCTAAAATAAATATCAAATCAAACAAAACATTAATCGGAGTTGGAACAGCGCATTTACGCGGCATTGCCCTTTCCATTAATCAAGCGCGTAATATTATTGTTCGCAATATCACAATATCCAAAGTGCGCGATACTTTAAATACAAACGATGCTTTTGAAATCAACGGCGGCTCGAAAAATATTGTAATTGACCATTGCGAATTATTTTCTGATAGAGACCACGGAAAAGATTATTACGATGGATTGTTAGACATAAAAAACGGCTCTACATTTATTACTGTAGCTTGGACATCTTTACACGATCATTATAAAGCATGCTTAATAAGCTCCGGAGATGACCAGTACATAGATACGGTTGCAAGAATCACATTTCATCACAACTACTTCTTTAATATAGAATCGCGGCTCCCTCTTATCCGATTTGGCAAAGCGCATATATTTAATAACTATTATAAAAACTGCTCAGATGCAATCAATACTCGAATGGGGGCTTGTGTTCGCGTGGAAAAGAATTTTTTTGAAAATGTTGGAAAGGCGGTTTTTTCAGATTACAGTCCGATATTAGGCAATGTTTATTTGATTGATAATCATTTCGGCTCGAGTTCATTCATAACTTCTCCGATATCTGAATTTACTCCCCCCTATTTTTTTACACCAGACCCGAAAGAAAATGTTCCTTCGATAGTTATGGACAATATTAAATTAACATCCGTAAATCAACCTAATTATCGACCGACAGAATTTAAGCTTGAGCAAAATTTTCCGAATCCGTTTAATCCAGCGACAACAATTAATTATCAATTGTCAGTCGTAAGTAATGTAACTTTGAAAATTTATGATTTACTCGGTAGAGAAGTTGTAACACTCGTAAATGGAATTAAAGAAGTTGGATATTATAACTTGACATTTGACGCCAGTCGAATTGCCAGCGGAATTTACTTTGCACACTTCACTGCAACACCAACTAATGGACAAAAACCATTTAAGCAAGTAAGAAAGTTGTTATTAACAAAGTAAGAAATATAAAGTATGAAGTTATTGAGTCTATAAATCAATGAGTTTATAGTAATAAAGGGGGATGTTAGTTGCTTCTTCAAATTCTAAGTAGTTGAAGTAAGTTTTAGATGAATCCTTTCAACTTTCAGTGCATCAAATAAGAATAACAAGGTACTAATTATGAAAAAAGAAATTTATCTTAAGCAACTTAAAGGTAATACATTTGCGGCAAAAACTAGCGCCGGCGGGCATTGGGTAATGTTAGACACAAAATCTGAAGTCGGAGGAAACGAAGGAGCTTCTACTCCAAAAGAGCTATTGCTTATGGCATTAGCCGGCTGTACTTCGATGGACGTAATCCCAATATTAAAAAAGAAGAAATCGCCAGTAATTGGGTACGAATGCAAGGTTACAGGTATTGAGCGGGACGAGCACCCAAAAATATTTACTGAAATTCACGTCGAGTATATTTTCTACGGCGATGGCATTAAGCCGGAAGATGTAGAAAGGGCAATTGAACTTTCATCTACAAAGTACTGCTCGGTTTCAGCAATTTTATCAGCAAGCGCAAAGCTTACGCATTCATATAAAATTGAACCGACAGCAAAAATTACTGAATAGACCGCCACTTATCGAAAAACCAGCAAAAATTTTTCTGTTTTAATTAGCATCGATAAATGCTATTGTCGATTTTATTCATAACATTAACAAATCTGACAGGCAGTTAGAGTACACAGCGTTAATCCCATATGCAATTCCAGATTAATATTTATTATAATCGTTCTATAGTCTTTATTAATTCGTCTAAATCTATCGGCTTGTGCATAAAGGCATCTACATTGACGTTTATTATCTCTTTAGGAGAGAAATTTGTCGCATGGCCTGTAATAATGACTACTGGAAATTCCGGATTAATTTCTTTCACCCATTTTGTGAACTCCATTCCGTTCATTATCGGCATTTCCAAGTCAACAATCGCTAAATCTACATGCGATGTTCTCAAGATTTCTAAACCTGCTTTACCATCGGATGCTTCTATAACTGCATAACCCTTGTCTTCTAACTTTTTTCTAATTATTAGTCTATGAAGGTCTTCATCTTCTACAATTAATATTTTCGATCCGATTTTCATTTTGTTACTTAACTTTTTAATAGAAGATACGTTTCAAATAAATTTATTGCAAGAGTTCAAAAAATTACATTGATTTTTAAACAAAAAACACGCAATTTAGTAAAGTGAAAATGAAAGCCACAAAAGTGGCTTTCATTTTTTATGTTAAATAAAATGACTAACAATATCATTCACATTATAGGATGTACAATGAACACTCTTAGAAATTTCATTAACAAAACATCGCGCACATCAAGGCGTAACTACCTGATTGCGATGATGATCTTTTTCGCGGCAGCATATGTCTTCTTACCCTATTCTAGTCTAACTCAAGAAGTCGCTCACGTAGATTCACATGGATCCTTTACACCGTTTGCGCTTTTTACTGATCCGAGATACACTGAAGTAGAGGTTTATGCGTTAATAGGCGTCCTTGTAACTGCAATAGCAGGATTGCTATATGCACTTCTTCTTGTGCGACAGGTGCGGAAGGCAGATCAAGGAACAAAGAAGATGCAAGAAATAGCGGCTGCTGTTCGAGAAGGTGCGAATGCATACTTAGCGGCGCAATTTAAAAAAATCGGTCCGTTAATTATCATTCTAACTATACTATTGTATATTACATACACAGGTGCGCTCGATGCATTTCGGTGGGGGCGAGCTGGCGCATTCTTGATGGGTTCAGTTTTCAGTTTTCTCGTCGGTTTTGTCGGAATGCGGCTTGCAACACAAGGAAATCTGCGCGTAGCCGCGGCGGCTAGACACAGTTATGGCGAAGCTCTTCAATTAGGATATCGCACAGGAACAATAACTGGAATGTTAACCGACGGACTTGGTCTGCTCGGCGGTACTTTGATATTTATTTACTTTGGCGAGCAAGCTTACGAAGCTCTGTTAGGTTTCGGTTTTGGTGGAACTTTAATAGCATTATTTATGCGCGTTGGCGGCGGAATTTACACAAAAGCCGCTGATGTTGGCGCCGATTTAGTCGGTAAAATCGAAAAAGATATTCCAGAAGATGACCCGCGCAATGCCGCAACAATCGCAGATAACGTCGGCGATAATGTTGGTGATTGCTCCGGTATGGCGGCTGATATTTTCGAAAGTTATGAAGTTACAATTGTAGCCGCAATGATTCTTGGATTAGCGACTTTCGGACACATTGGAGTAATTTTTCCGCTTCTTGTACGCGGTATTGGAGTGCTCGGCTCTATCATAAGCACATATACAGTTAAAGCCGGCGCTGATGATAGTTCCGATAAAGCGTTAAAAGCTGTCCATAGAGGATTTTGGATTGGTTCTATTATAAGCATTGGAGGATTTGTTGGACTTGGTTTTGCTTATCTTCATTTCGATGCAGCTTATCTTGCAGGAAATCTGACAGCAAAAGCTGGTTTCCCAAATGGAGACCCAACACAACTTCCGTGGTTTGCTAATTTTGGAATCGCGGGCTTAGATATGCGTCCGGCAATTACAACGTTGATTGGAATTTTCTTAGCCATTGCGCTTAATAAGGTTACAAGTTATTATACTCACACAAGTCATGCGCCTGTAAAAAGTTTGGCAAAATCTTGTCAAACCGGACATGCAACTAACATCATTCAAGGTTTTGCAGTCGGTTACGAAAGCACCGTTGCGGCAATCATCGTAATTGCAGTTGCAATATTCTTATCAGTTCTAACTTATGCCGGCACTCCTCCACTTTTCATCGCTTACGGCGTAGCTATGACAGGCATCGGTATGCTTACGCTAACCGGCAATACAATTTCGATGGACGTATTCGGACCAGTTGCGGATAATGCAAACGGCATCGGCGAAATGGGTTATGATAAAGATGAGATGGAAAAAGAAAAACCGGGCAGTTACAAACGCGCACGGCAAATTCTTGCCGATCTTGATGCAGTTGGAAACACAACAAAAGCCGAAACAAAAGGTATTGCGATAGGTTCAGCAGTTATCGCGGCAGTCTCTTTATTTGCAAGCTTCATTGCAGTAATAGCTGTTGGAAGCGAAGATAAAATTAATTTAATGACTATATCACAATATTTATCTGAAGCCGGAAAAATTACCGTGGCTGATCCAACTGTATTTATCGGATTTCTTATTGGCGGAGCAGTGCCTTTCTTATTCAGCGGAATGTTAATACGCGCAGTAGGACGCGCCGCATATTTTATCGTAAAAGAATGCCGACTTCAATTCCGCGATCCCGAAATTTGGAAAGGAACAAAAAAACCAAACTACGGACGTGTTGTTGATATTTGCACAGCGACAGCTCAAAAAGAACTTATTGGTCCTGGCTTCCTTGCAATAATGACTCCATTGTTAGTTGGTTTTATACTTGGACCTTATGCACTCGGCGGATTTTTAGCCGGTATGATTCTTGTCGGTCAATTGCTTGCTGTGTTTATGGCAAACGCCGGCGGCGCTTGGGATAACGCCAAGAAAATGATTGAAGATGGCGTCTATGGCGGCAAAGGTTCCGAAGCTCATAAAGCCGCTGTTACAGGCGATACTGTTGGCGACCCGCTAAAAGATACCGCAGGTCCGGCAATCAATCCATTAATCAAAGTTATGAATATGGTAAGCTTGCTTGCGCTCGGCTTAGTATTGAAATTTAACATTACTAAACCCGATATTTCCGGCACAGACTTACTGACGGGCATTATTGTTATTGTAATCGCATCTGCTTCAATTGCCTGGGCAATATATCAGAGTAAAAAAGAATCCGGAGAATTAGTTGAATCAGAAGCTGAAGCAAAGTAGTTAATTACACTGTCAAAGTTTAAAACTTTAACAATTTTGATTTTTAAAAGCCCAATTGAGTATTCAGTTGGGCTTTTGATTTTTTCTTCATATCATTAATCAATGGAAAGTGTTAAAAAGAAAATTGAAGAAAACAGCGAGCAGTTTCGGAATTTATCTGCGCATCTTCAGGAAGCTCGCGAAGAAGAAAGAAAAATGATCGCCCGCGAAATTCACGATGAATTAGGTCAAGCCCTAACAACTATGCAACTACAGCTTACATTGCTCCGCGAAGAAGTCTTAAGCGATGCAATCGCCGCAACAAACAGAATAGATGTAATAAAAAAACAAATCGGAGATACAATTCAATCCGTTAAACGAATAATTACAAAACTTCGACCCGGCTTGTTAGATGATCTTGGATTATCTGCCGCTATTGAATGGCAAGCCAATGAATTCCAGCGCCACACAGGCATAGTGTGCGAACTACATATTTATTCAAATGAAAAACATATAAACGCTGAAATATCAACTGCAATATTTCGTATCTTTCAGGAAATTTTAACAAACGTTACGCGTCATTCAAACGCGACAAGAGTATCAATAAATCTTAAACAAGCTGAAGACTCAATAGAATTACAAGTTGACGATAACGGGCGCGGAATAACCGAAGAAGAATTAAATGATCCGAAATCATTCGGCATCATCGGCATGAAAGAACGAGCGCAATATTGGAACGGCTCGATTGATATAATTGGCAAACCCAGAAATGGAACAACCATTATTGCGCGATTTCCAATAATATCCGAGGCATCCAAATGATACGCCTGCTAATTGTTGACGACCACGTGATGTTCCGCGAAGGTTTGAAGCAAATAATTGCAAAACGCTCCGATATACGCGTAATAGATGAAGCAGGCAACAGCCAAGAAGCGCTTGAAAAAATTCTTAAACTAAAACTCGATGTTATACTGTTGGATATTACGCTGCCCGGTAGAAGCGGACCGGAATTACTTGCCGAAATAAAAAAGCACAAACCAGAAATTGCCGTTTTAGTTCTTAGCATGCATCCAGAAGACCAATACGCTGTGCGTATGATGAAAGCCGGAGCGGCAGGTTACGTAACAAAAGAAAGCGCCCCCGAAGAATTGATTTCCGCTATTCGCAAAGTTGCAACAGGCGGAAGATATATCAGCTCAAAATTAGCGGAAGAAATGGCGGTTGCTCTCGATAGCAATACTCCTAAATTACCGCATCAACTTCTTTCTAATCGCGAATTCCAGGTTATGCGTATGCTCGCTTCGGGAAAATCACTAAAAGAAATTGCTGACGACTTATTCATAAGTGAGAAAACCGTAACTACTTATCGTGCTCGTGTGCTTGAAAAAATGCGCCTTCATAATAATGTTGAACTCACTCTTTATGCTATAGAACATAAATTGTTGCCTTGGTATTTTTCACTAAGAGACCAAAACCAAGCAACAAGAGAATAAGTTAAGAAGACTTCTGAAAAATCAAATTAATAGCTTTTTGATGAATAATTAAAGTACACACGCTCCGACGTAGCAAGGCAAGGCGAGCAGATAACACAGATAATCTTCTGCATCAGCTTGCCCGCCGTAATAAAGTAATGGCGAGCGTAATCTTACCGAAGGTGGCAAAGCCATGCCTTTGGCATATCCCTTCGGGAGTGTTCTATTCATCAATATCAAAGATAATAAAAGTGTGCTGAGCATTTACTTATTATTGAGTAACAAATTTATTTCTTAAATAAAATTTCCACTTCCTTACCGGAAATTTCGCGGAATAGCGGCGCTAATAACATTCTCGCATTATTCTGGCAGGTCGTTTCATAACCGATTGATTTGGCATTTTCTAAAATTGCAATTTCCGCCTCTCTGTATGCTTCATCAATAAGCTCTGCTGATGAAAATCCGCCCCATTGTATATCATACACTCGCGATTTTTCGTGATTTACCTTCGATATAAAAATTTCCGGCTTCGGCAGAGTAACGCTAACCTTGGAATCAGATTCAACAACATCATCATTACCGACTTTCTCCAAATCAATACCGGCATAAACTTCACCGGCAACAATCAGTACCGTTTTAGCGTTGGGTAGAAACATAGCTCTCTCTTTTGTCCGCTCAAGCACATCTTTGATATTTATTTTGACCAATTCTAATCTTCCCATGCTTTCAATTTTTTCTACAGTAAGATTGTGTACGGTTTTTGATTTCTCTGTAAAACCTTTATATATAAATATTCCCGCAATGCCGCTCCCGCATACAACAATTATGATAAGTATTATTAGAATTATAGTCCGATTCATAAGCTTCTCCTATTATTATATTCGCGATAATATTTCACTTCGTTGAAAATACTCCGAATCAATAAATCCATCATCGAGCAGGAAGCCGGGAAATTGTTTGCTTTCTGCAACTGTATCAATCGGCAACAAAAGTTTATCTTCTTCATACAATATTAATTGATTCCCCCAGGGGATTGATACTTCATCATTAAAAATTGTGTTAATCGTGTCTAGATTATGCGTCCATTTTCCTTTATAAAAAAAAGTATAACCTAAAAATCCTTCACCTTCAAATTCTACATTACCATTTTCACGAAAAGTAATAATACCGGAATTTATTAATGCCTTGTAATGGCCTTTTAACACAACTCTGCTCTGGAAGCTTTCTGCATTAAAACTGAAAGGATCGGCAAAAGAAAATGCTAATCCGAAAAAATAAACCATAACCGGAATAAACATGCGCAAATTTAATTTTCCGCTTTCTTTATAAATTCGGATTGAGGATATTATCAGCATTGTAATAACTGCTATCGCAAATAAAACAACAATAATCTTGAAAATCAGCGGTACTAATCCGATAATTTGCTTCCAGTAGTATTCACTCTTAACAAAAGCAATCAACAAGCATGATAAAATGAGCGAACTTTTTATCCATTTATTCCATGTATCTTTATTTGCCATTATCAATTTTTATTAAATTTTATCTATATAACTTTTCCCAAATTATTTCAATCACTCCTTCTATATTTTCAGTTATCTCTGAATTATTAAATCTCGAAGAGAAAAAGAATAATATTTCAATTTCTTTTCTATTTATTTTAATTACTGAGGTTGACCAAAAAGTAAGAATTATTGTCATTCCCACTTGTCCGCCTTTGGAGGAAATGTTTTTATTGGGAATCTTACATGAAAACGACAAATAAGATTCCCGCCTTCGCGGGAATGACAACTTTTTAGTCAACCACTTGGGATGGGGTCATATTTTTTTTGACCTCACCCCAACCCTCTCCTATAAGGAGAGGGAGTTGAGACTTATGCAGATGTCAGTCATTATTCTGACTAATTACCATTGAAATAATATAACTTATACTTATAAAATATATGCAAATCCTTGTAGCTAATAAAGGCAGTTTATTTAATTCTGATAATTTATTTTTTAAGAGCCGCTTTAGAAAAAATATATTCCGGTATATTCACATCCACCTGAATTTCATCAATAAAAAATTCTGTTCCCTCCCCATTTTTCATCGCATCTTTGAATATTGCAGATTTTATTATCCAATATTTTTTTATCTGCATTACATCGCGAACTTCAATTGTCTTTAAAAGTTTTCCGCTTTTTGCAAATAAGTTTTCCCGCATAACAACAAATCGCGACTTATCAATCCAGAGTTTTCTGCTGTAATACGAAATTTCTTCCTTCTTTGCAGTCAATTCGAGAACATAACACTCTCTTTCATTCACTTTTTCACTCGAGATAATTTTTGCGGAATACAAATTCGGCAAATGCGGGTCTTCCATCATATCTTCATAAGAAAGATCGGAGCCCATAACCGATTGCCTTAGCATATGCCCAGAAATCATAATCGTCCGATCTGTAGAGGGAGAATACATCCACAGATTATCACCTAATTTCAACATTTTGGTTCCTTTTTCGCGCGCAGGAGCAAGATATTCCGTAAAAGCGTCTGTAGTACCTCTCTGCCACGATTTTGCCTGTATTGTTCTGCTGTCACGCCGTCCGTGAATTATCATTCGCGAGATAATTATTTTATTATCAGCGAACATATTCTGATCAACTTTTTTTAGAATTTCATCACCGCTCAGTTCCTGCGCCTGCACATTTATCGAAAAAATAATTATACACA
Organism: Ignavibacteriales bacterium; assembly: GCA_037446575.1. Taxonomy (GTDB): domain Bacteria; phylum Bacteroidota; class Ignavibacteria; order UBA10030; family UBA10030; genus JBBIII01. The sequence goes on along the minus strand of JBBIII010000042.1, from coordinate 3,744 downwards.
TCCAAGAAAAATATTTCATGCTTCAAACTCCTTAAACAAGGTCGCAGTCTGCCTTTTGTACACGCCAATTCCCGAAATTGCCGTGCCAATGAACGTTGCAAGCATTCCGGGGAAAAATCCTATGAAATATGTAAACGGAGTAATTTGCGCACGGATAATATTATTTACCATCAACTCACTCCCTTTCATCATATCTCCGACATCAAGCCCGTGCGCCTGCAAGTAATATGCAAATGTTAAACCTGCCATAGTGCCAATAATCGAGCCGGCAAAACCGATTAGCAGTGATTCGGCTAACAGGGAACGATAGACACCTCCTTTGTCTTCACCAATTGCCAAACGAATTCCGATTTCACCGTAACGCCTCAAACTGCCTGTCAAGCCGGTATTCCATAAAACAAGCGACATTGCGAAAACAAAAATTGTAATAACAAACGATGAAAACAAATCAACTAAATCTATATAATCAGCCAAACCGCTTTCACTTCGTAATGTTCCCATCGCCGGCTGGAATTCATCCGTTTTCAAATTGATTTTAATTACTGAAGAATTAAAATCATCAGCAATTTTTTCCGCTTGCTCATTGCTATATATATTATTTTTGAAGAAACCAAGAATTTCTCCCGCGCCGTTAGGCATATCTAACGCCTGCTGTAAATCGGAAATATCCGCTATCATTGTGCCGCGATCCATTGCCGCCACTCCGAAACGAACAGTTCCCGCCACTTTAAAATTCTTCATCGTCACACTGCCGTTCATTGTTGAAGAAATTAACGTGGCTGTTTCACCAATATTAATATTTAACTTTTCTGCAAGTTCATGCGCCAACAATATCTCTCCCGATTTGTGTGGATATTGCCCGTCAATAATTGATGGATGAATATTGAGAATTTTATTTTCTACGCTTTCCGAATTGAAAAGGTCTATCGCCATTCCGTAAATTGGAGACTGCGCGCGTGTCTCGCCTTTATCATCGGGGATATCAATAAGTCCGCCGAATTTAATTCTTGGCGTCCAAAGTACATCGGTATAATTATTTTTTAAATCTTCAAGCAACTTTTCAATTCCAAGCAAAGCTAAATCATTAGGAATTCTATCTGCTTCTTTAGCATAAGCTTTTGTCATCACTCTAACATGTCCAGTCGAATATTGAGCCGTTGTTTGAACAATCATTTTCATAGCGCCGTTAATATAAGCGTGCAAAAAGACGGTAAGCATTACTCCGGCAATTACTACAAGAAGCGGAAAAAGGGAACGAGAACGATCTCGCAATAAACCTTTTAGAAGAAAGTGAATCATAATTTATCTCCGCGTAAAGCTTCTGTCGGTTTTAACTTCGCAATTTTACGAGTCGGCAAATAACTTACAATTGTAGTTACAATCAGAACAAGAATTGCAGTTCCAATTATCAGCGCGGCAGTGTAAGCAGGAAATATTTTTTCGCCCAACGCATATCCAAATTTATCAGTTGCTTGAGGCAGAAGAAAACCCTCGCGCGCAAACCAGCTCAAGAGCGGAATTCCATAAATTGCGCCAACAATTCCAGCAAGAACGCCATGCAGTGCGCCTTCTAACGTAAAGAGTTTAATTACTTTTATTCGTGTCATTCCTAATGCCATCAACGTCCCCATCTCTTTTTTCCTGCGCCAAATAGAAAGCACCTGTGTATCGAATATTGCAAGCATTGCTAAGAAAAGTAGAAGCAAATACATTATACTTCCGCCTGCTCTTTTTGCCGTTACCATCTTATGCAAATCCTGAAGTAAGAAATTAAGATTCTTAAAATCCCAGCCGGCAATATCACCCAACGACTGAGTTTCTTTACTTAAGATAATTATTGTAGCTTCGTTCTGCATTGCGGTTATTTGCTGTAGTTTATTCAACGGAATCCAAATCTGATCATTATCAACTTCTTGTACATTGGTTTTGAAGATTTCAACAATCTTAACATCTCGCGCATCAAATGTTCCGTGTACATCGCGCCATTGGACGGTCAATTCATCGCCTTTAGTCAATCCAATACTTTCTGCCATTCTTGCGCCGATAACCGCGGGAATCGCACCATACTCTGCTTCATGATTTTGTTGAAATTTTAATACAGATGTTGGAAGCGAAATAACTTTTTGCTCCGGCAATATTCCTTTCAGAAGTATTGTTCGAAATCTCCCCTGCGGATAAATTGTAGCTTGTCTGATAAGAATCGGCGTTATAAGATTTTCATTTATAAGATTTTGAAATTCACTCGGAATTACAGAATGAGCTTTGTCTAAAGTCAGGGGATCGAATGGATTGTAATTTACATGCCAGTATTGTCCGCCGCCATAGAGCGCAGAAATTCCGGCTTCTTCGGCTTGCTTGTTCATTCCTTCGTACAAACCCTGCAGAAATATTATTGTGATGAAGGCAAAAGAGAGCGCCGCTACATTTAACCAAGTTTTTAATCCGGCGCCAATTATATTACGAAGCGCAAGTTTTATTAAAAGCATACTTCACCAAAATTTTTAAATAATGGAACTACTTAATCGCAATCAATTCATCTTTATCTATTTTTCCATCTACCAGAATTATTTTTCTTTTTAAATACGAAATTACTTTTTCATCATGTGTTGCGAAGACAAATGTTGTTTTTAATTCTGTATTCAATTGAATCATTGTCTTCATAATATGGTGTGAATTTGCGGCGTCTAAATTTGCTGTCGGTTCATCTGCAAGAATGATTTCTGGTTTCTTCACAACTGCGCGTGCAATAGCAACCCGCTGACATTGCCCTCCAGAAAGTTGCGAGGGTCTTGAATCGGCTCTATCCGCCAAACCAACCCATTCAAGCGCATCCAGTACCATTTTTTTTCTTTGTTCTGCTTTCATTCTCAATAGCAATAATGGAAATTCTACGTTTTCGTACACAGTATAAACCGGAAGTAAATTGAAAGTTTGAAAAATAAATCCAATATGCTCATTGCGTAACATTGCGGCGTCCTTGTGGGATAATGATTCAATCTTTTTTCCTAACACCTCAACGCTTCCACTTGTAGGAACATCGAGCGAACCGATTACATTTAACAATGTCGTCTTTCCGGAGCCGCTAGGACCAACCAGACCGATAAACTCACCCCTGCAAACCGAAAGAGTGATTTTATCCAGTGCTTTCAATTGTGTCATACCCACCGGATAAGTTTTATCTAAATTTTCAGTTTTAATAAGAATCATATCTTGCATAAACACATCCTGTTATTTTTTTCTGTGTATTCTGTTTTTTCAGTGTAATCAGTATTCCATTCTATGTGTTCAATGATTAAAAACCAACATAATTTGTACTCCCGCACCCGCAAATGAATTACTAACACTTTGGTTACTTGATGGATACGACGATAATTGAATATTTTCCGGATTCCAAAATACTAGCACATAAAATATCCAATTGTCATAAGTTCTTTGCCATGTTAGAATGCGAAACCAATCGTTGCTATTCCATTTTTTATAAAGCATAGTTGATAAATTATCCAGGATTCCAATGGGATACTTCGCTGATAACGCCGAATATTTTATCCCGTCTGCGGAGCCAAATATTTTTTCAGAATTTTCCCAGCAATAAGTCTCAGTCAATATAGTTAATCCATTACCGATATCGAAAGTATAATCGGCGCCAATTGTCCATTGTTTGTTATATTTAATTTTGGTGATCTGGGTTTGTAAATTTGTAATCGTTGTTTCAAACCAAAGACCGATTCCTGCATCCCATTTTCC
>JBBIII010000041.1:20255-21877 GCA_037446575.1 Ignavibacteriales bacterium | reverse complement strand
TGTCTGACACTTGCCTCAGAATTAGCAATGAGAAGTGTCTGACATCTAAATATGATAACTTTTTAGTCAACCACACGGCTAAGTTTGGGAACGATTTGGCTGAACGGTAGAACTCCTTACTACTTTATTAAACCTGTTAAAAACATTATTCCTGTGCCGGTATAAATTATAATGACGAATCCAATTAATATTCCAGCAGTAGTAATTTTCCTTTTAGATGATCTAAAAAATTCTCTTTGTTGTTTATCGAATAAAGGAATCATCCCCCATCCAAAGAATATTGATATAAGAGGTATTAATGGTAAGCGATACCTTGCTTCGGCGTGGAGAATAACTTGAAGTAAAAAGAAAAATAAAACCGCGCATGCAATAAGTAAAGTTCTTTTTTGAGACTTCGGCGCAATAAATATTCCTAAAATTACACCTATTAATAGCAGGAAATCAATTATTACAGCAATCAGTTGTATCCAAATAATTCTATCAGTGTGCGTAGCTGGATATACAGAAAACATATGAGCTTTTTTAAAGGCAAGTTCGATAATTTTTCCGGGATTACTACGCATCCATTCAATAGCAATATCTTTGCTCAAAGAGTTCTTTTCAACCTCGTTTAGTTCTGATAAATTGTTTATTCCTCTTTTAATCGCTTGTTCATTATACCATTTATCATAACCTTCCTTTACTCGCCATGTGCCTGTTGCATACGGATTATTTCCAATAATAAGCGAACTGCCGCCCCAAGACGATATCGGCACGAAGGCGTCAAATATTTTATAATTACGAGTTATCCATGGACTCAAGAACAAACACCAGATTATAAAAGCCACAATAATATATCGAGTAATACTTAAAGAATTTTTCCAGCCAACATACCATATCATTAGAAGTAAAATAGGAAAGAATCCGAAAAAGACTGCACGGGTAAGCGCCGCTAACGCTGAAACTAATCCTAATAAAACTGCTGTCGTAATTGAAGCTGATTGTGTTAATTGAATCGCTAGTATAAATGCTAAAAGAAAAAATACGATATAAACATTTTCCGTTTGCAGTATGCCCGCGCAAAAAATAAGTCCCGGATAAAATGCCACTGCGCTGGATGCAATTAGCGCCGCTTGATGGTTGTTCCATAAACGGAAACTTAGAACATAAACTAAATAAATGGCGAATGAGGAAATAAAGCATCCAATTACTTGCGGTATTAGCAAGCCCGAACCGAATAAACGAAACAAGTATGAAAGGAAAAAAGGAAAAAGCGGAGAGCGCTTGGCAAGCTCGCCGTTTGAATCAATAAACTCCCCTTGTTCTACAAGCATACGGGCTATGCCGATATATTCTGCTTCATCAGTAGAATACGCCTGTGTATGAACGGGACCTATTGCGGCAATCCGTAAAACAAGCCCCGTCAGAAAAATTAAAAGCAGGCTTTTATATTTCCTCATTTAAAGATATTCGAAATAAGAATAAAGAAGACTAGCGAATTACTGAGCGATACAAATCCTTACTTCGGGTTTGATTTATTGATTTTGTGTATTTATGAAACCGCTAAGTTCGCTGAGAATCGCAAAGGATATATTATTAGAATATTTGATTACTCAATATCTTTTAATATGAATTACCTCTTT
>JBBIII010000041.1:0-20155 GCA_037446575.1 Ignavibacteriales bacterium | reverse complement strand
TCTTTATAAATTATCGCTTTAACTCTTTCACCAAATTTCCGGATTTATCTCGGATATTAACTGAGAGCGGCATTTCGCCGGGCAATGAATGAGTTGCGCAAGCATTGCAAGGATCGTAAGCTCGGAATGCCATTTCAATCATGTTTAAAAGTCCATCATTAACATTGCCGGCGTGTATTAATCCTTTTGCGGCTTTGTCAATTCCCATAGCAATGCGAGCGCCGTTATGAGCAGTAGCAACTATTAAATTAGCTTTCGTTATCAGTCCTCTTTCGTCAGTTTCATAATGATGAATTAAAGTGCCGCGCGGCGCCTCCACAATGCCAATACCTGCTGTTGGTGTTTTCGTTGGAATTGTACGAATATCTTTATTTGTAATTTCCTTGTCATTAACAAGCTCTACGCATCTTTCCGCCGCTTGTATTAATTCGACAACACGCGCCCAGTGATTAGCGAGCGTCATGTGAACCGGTTTGCCGCCTAATGTGCTGTAAAACTCATCGTAAGCTTTTTGCGCTTCTTCTGTAGCCATTCCGTCTGATGCATTAAGTCTTGCAAGCGGAGCAACTGCATAAACGCCGCTGTCAAAACCATCTGTTAATCCCTTCCATCCAATTTTTTTTAGATATGGAAACTTAACATAACTCCATGGCTCAACTTGTTCTGCTATATGCTCAAGATACTGTTGGGGCGAAAATTTTAAAAACTCTTTTCCATCCGGATCTACAACCCTTACTTTGCCATCATAAAAGTTCACTTTATTATTCTCGTCGACTAAACCCATGTAATAGGTTTTATGAGTGTATGTATCCGAGGTGATTAGTTTTACATAAGCTTCGTTCTTTAAAACAATATCTTTAAAAACTTGTAATGTAAATTTTGCGAATTCAAGTCCGTCTTTCACAACTTCTTTAAATTTTCGTAAGTCTTCTGGGGCAATTCCTTTAGCCACGCCGCCGGGTAAGCCAAATACAGGATGAATTACCTTGCCGCCAAGATAGCTGATTAACTCGCGTAATCGTCTTCGTGTAGAAATTACTTTTTTGCCAATATCGAGACCGACTTTGTTAATTACGCCTACAACGTTGCGCAATTCTTTGGGCGCATCGGGTCCAACTATAAAATCTGGTCCACCGAGTATGTAAATATGCAGTGCATGATCTTCGACCATGAACAGATTATAAATTAACTCGCGCAATTTCTTTGCTGTAGGCGGCGGTTCGACTTTATATAAATCGTCTAATGCTTTAGTGCCAGCCATATGATGCGCTGTTGGACATACGCCGCAGATACGGCTTGTTATTTGCGGCATATCTTCGGCTGGTCTGCCTATAGAGAATGTTTCAAAACCGCGAAGTTCAGGAATTTGATAATACGCTTTTGATACCTCGCCTGCTTCGTCAAGGAAAATATCAATCTTTCCGTGTCCTTCAAGTCGAGTTATTGGATCTATTGTTACTTTTCGTGTAGCTTCCATTACTGTACCTCTTTTGTATTCTTTTTTCTTAAAAGCGATACGGGAAGTCCGTATCTATAAAATGTTCCAACCGGATCAGGTATCGTATTCAATACTTTATCAATTTCTTTTTCTTCTTTTGCTTCGACTTGCGAAGCGATGGCAGATAAAATTTTTGCGCCTTGATCTTTCACCCGCGAAGTAGGACCAAAGCAGCCACTGCAAGGCATATTACCTTGTATACAAACTGCTTCGCATCCACTGCGTGTTGCAGGTCCCATGCATATTAAGCCCTGCGCTAACAGGCATGTGTTTGGATCAATTTGAGTCCAATGCGGTCGTTTGAATTCTTTAAAACTCAAATCACTTGGTTTCGTATCTTTTTTCGGGCACTCTTCGCAGAGCGCTATATCAGGTGATAGCACCAAACCTTTTTCGGGCAGTTTTCCAGATAGAAGCGTTTCAATCGCTTGTTTCAATAATTTTGGAGTTGGCGGACAACCAGGCAAATAGTAATCAACATCTATTACCTGATCAAGTGATCGAACGACATTGAAAATTTTTGGCAGTGTAACAACATTGCCATTCTCTTTATATGTTGTTTGTGGATGCAACTTTTGCGGATTGCTTGTTGATGGAGAATCCTCATAAACAAATTTTAACAACTCTTCTCTTTCAAACTGATTCGCGAGTCCTGGAATACCGCCCAAATGCGCACACGATCCATACGCAATAACAAGCTTGCTCTTTTTGCGAAGAAGTCTTGCCATCTCTTCCTGCTCAGAGGTTCGAATTGCGCCATTAATCATAGATACAAGGATTGAGCCATCCGCCATCGCTTCAACATCTTTTTTCTTAAAATCCATGGCAACGGGCCAAAGAACTATATCCACAGCCGCCACAACATCTAAAATGTTTTCGGCAAGGTCAACAACAGATTCTTCGCATCCGCCGCAGGAGGCGCACCAATAAAATGCAACCTTAGGTTTATCAGGCATGGACTGATTCCTCCTTTCCGTTTATTTCTTTCTCAAATATTTCCATTTCCTTATCCCACTCTTCAAACTTTTTTGGCAATCCGAGTGGACCAAGCGCGCGGACTTGCTCTGTCATTTCATTAATCACTTTTTTTACACGGTCGCCTTCGGACGCGGAAATCCATTCAAGCCGAAATCTTTGTTCTTCGATTCCCATGTCTTTTAACATGCGTTTTAATAATTGCATACGCCTAAGCGCTTTATAATTGCCTTCGATATAGTGACAATCACCCGGATGACAACCGCCGATTAGTACTCCATCGGCGCCTTTTGCAAATGCATCAAGAATAAATTGCGGGTCAACTCGTCCTGAGCACATAACGCGTATTATGCGCGCATTAGGCGCATAGCGTAATCTTGATACACCGGCAAGATCGGCGGCTGTATATGTGCACCAGTTACAAAAAAAGGCAATGATGCGCGGTTCCCAACCATTTGCTGAATTGGTTTTTTCTACTGTAGATGACATTTCTTTCTCCTTAAATTCCTTCTGTTCCTATTAGAATGCCTTTAATTTCGGATAAAATTTCTTCGTCTTCAAATAAATTTTGCTTAATTGAGCCGGATGGGCAAGTGGCAACACATGTACCGCATCCTTTACATAGAACTTCATTTATGACTGCTTTATTTTTTATATCATCTCTGGTAATTGCATTATAAGGACAAATTGTTAAACATGTTCTACAGCCGGAACATTCTTCTTCAACAACAAAGGCAGTATTAGGTTCAAGTTCGACATAGCCGGTGTCGATAAGCTGTAATGCTTCGCAGGCGGCGGCGCCTGCTTGCGCTACAGTATCTGGAATGTCTTTCGGTCCTTGACAGCAACCTGCAAGGAATATTCCATCAGTAAAAGTATTGACGGGCGCAAGTTTGGGATGCCGCTCCAAATAGAATCCCTCTGTTGAACAAGTAATGTTGAACATGCGGCGAACTTCCTGTGCATCGCTGTTAGGTTCTAAGCCGACAGAGAGTATAACCATATCAACAGGAATTTTTAGCATTCTTCCAATCAGAGTATCTTCCGCTTTTACAATGAGTCTTCCAGTTTGATTATCTGTTGCCTCTGGAAAGATGTCTGCGACTCTGCCTCGGATAAAATGCACTCCTTCTGATGCAACACGGTTGTAGAATTCCTCCATACTTTTACCCGGTGAACGCATATCTATGTAAAAATTATAGATTTCTGCTTCTGTACGTTCTTTTATAAGATGCGCTAATTTTAGCGAGTACATACAGCATACACGCGAACACCAACGGTTCGTGTTTTCATCTCGCGAGCCGACACAATGAATGATGCCAATTGTTTTCGGCGCAGTTCCATTCCGAAGCACGACCTGCCCAGATGTAGGGCCAGATGCATTGATAAGGCGCTCTACTTCTAATGAAGTATATACGTTAGAATATACGCCATATCCATAATAAGGTATCAGTTTGGGATCAACAGTTTGAAATCCTGTTGCAATAACAATTGTCCCTGCTTCAATTTCTTTAATCTCCTCTTTTTGATTGAAATTGATTGCATTACGATCAGCACAGGCTTCTACGCAAGTTTTTTTACATTTTCCAGATTTGAATTCGATACAGGTTTCTTCATCAATAACAACAAGTTGAGGAACCGCTTGAGGAAATGGAATATAAACGGGTTTGCGGTTGCTAAGACCCAGGTTGAATTTATCCGGTGTTTTTCCTTCTTTGTAGACGCATTTTTCAATGCAGTCTAAGCAACCAATACAAAGTTCTTCATTTATATATCGAGGTTTTCTGCGAACAGTAACTTTGTAATTACCTACAAAGCCGTCAACTTTTGTAACTTCCGAATATGACCATAAAGTTATGTTAGGATGTTGCCTAACCGCTGTCATTTTTGGCGTTAGAATACAAGCGGCACAATCGAGTGTGGGAAATGTTTTATCAAACTGCGCCATATGTCCGCCGATAGTTGGCTCTCGTTCAATAAGATAGACATGCTTGCCAGCATTGGCTAAAGAAAGAGCTGTGTGAATTCCTGCAATTCCACCGCCAACAACTACTGCATTCGGATTAATTGGAACGCGTTTCCGTTCGAGCGGTTTATGGAAATTAACTCGATGAATTGCCGCTCGTATTAAATCTTTTGCCTTTTCAGTTGCTTCATTGCGATTTGTATGCACCCAAGCATTATGTTCGCGGATATTTACCATCTGGAAATAGAAAGGATTGAGCCCGGCTTTCATAGCAGCGCTGCGGAAAGTTTGTTCGTGTAAAAAAGGCGAACAAGCCGCAACAACAAGCCGGTTTAGTTTCTGTTCTTTTATGTCCTGCCGTATCAATTCCTGCCCCGGATCAGAGCACATATATTTATAATCGCGAGAAATTGCAACGTTTGGAAGACTTGAAGCATATTCCTGAATAATTTTAACATCTACCATTGAAGCTATATTAACGCCGCAATGACAAATGTAAAATCCAATACGCACTTCGCCATTAGTTTTTTTCATAGGATTATCCTCCAATCGATTCTGATAGAAGTTCCGTAATATCGCGCACCTTAATTTTTCCTTCATAACCAAGTACTTTTACAGAATCTTCAAAACGAGACACTTCATAGGGACACGCAATAGCGAGCACATCAGCGCCAGTATTAATTGCTTCTTTTACTCGAATATCGGAAAGCCGCTCCATGTTTTTAGATTTATAATACGCATCCAACCACATACCGCCGCCTCCACCACCACAGCATATAGAGTTGACACGATTGTGAATCATCTCCACAAGTTTGATCCCCGGTATCGCATTCAATAGCGCTCGTGGTTCATCATAGAAATTATTGTGCCGTCCAAGACAACACGAATCATGATAAGTGATTTTGTAATCTAATTTCTTGAGCATGGATTTCAGTTTTGATAAATGATCGAATACATAAGGCACTGTATGAGTAATGGGATAGTCAAAACCAAAAATCGTGTATCGAAATCGGAAAGCGTCAAGTGCGTGGGGATCGGAGGTTACTATTTTATTAAATTTATATTTTTTTAGAATTGCCATGTTATATTCGATAAGCACTTCAGACAAACCTTTTTCCCAAGGCAGTCTCCCGCAATCGCCGGCGCTTTTCTCTTCGTGTCCTAATATTGCAAAATCAATTTCTAATTTGTTGAAAACGTAAGCTGTAGCTCGAGCAATTTCCTGACCACGCGGATGATATGCAAGATCAGATTCGACATACCATAGGATATCAGCCGGACGGGAATCTTCAGCAAAAATACGCACAGGCACATTGGCTGTTTTTGTCCATGCGGCGCGTTTACGTCCCGACTCGCCTTGCGGATTTCCATAGCGATATGTATTTTCTAATGCTTTCTGCAGTTCTATAGGCATTTGAGGAAGCTTCATTACAGTTTGCTCTTTGACTAGAGGTAAAAGAATTTCAGTAAGCTTGATTCCGCGTGGACATTTAGTCATGCAAGCATAACAACTTACACACTTGAGCATACTATCCGAAAGAAAAACCTCTTCAAGCAATCCGTCATGTAAAGCTCTGATAATTCGGCGCGGAGGAAATTGCATATACTCACTATAAGGGCAGGTTCCCACACACGTTCCGCATTGAATACAAGAAAGAATGCGGCGTCCTTCTTCAGTTACAGGAAGATCGTCAAGTGTAACGCCCCATAATGATTCAACAACTTGTTGGCTTCCAAGTGTCATGTGAAGCTCCTTTCAGGATTAGTGAATAGATTCCCATACTAATTCTGCAATATCTTTTACAATAATTTTTTCATCATTTTTTGTTGTTTTCACTGCATCTTGAAACATAATTATATCTTTAGGACACGAAGCAGAAAGAATTTCTACACCTGCAAGCGAAACGGCTTCGCGTACTCTGCTTTCAGATGGACGTTCTTGTATACCTGGTTTGTCTTCCATCCAAATTCTTCCTCCGCCGGCACCACAACAGTGACTATATTTTCGATTTCGAGGCATTTCAATAAACTCTGCACAAACAGACCTTAATATTTCACGCGGTTCTTCATAAACATCGTTATAACGACCTAAATAACATGGATCGTGATAAGTTATTTTGTTATGACTGTTATTTTTTACAATAAGTTTTCCGTCCTTTATTAGTTTATGAAGCAATTGTGTATAATGTAAAACTTTGAATGATGCTCCGTACTTTGGATATTCATTTCTTAGTGTGTTGAATGTATGCGGATCTGTTGTTACTATTTGATCAAATTTTATTTTTTGCAGAACAGCAATATTTTTTTCTACAAGCATTTCAAACAGTCCCTCTTCTCCTAAACGGCGCACATCATTACCGGAATTTCTTTCGCTCTCGTAGAGAATTCCAAAATCAATTCCAGCGGAATTAAACAAATTTGCCATCGTTTTTGTAATTTCTTGAATTCGTAAATCATACGACGCATAATCACCCACAAACCAAAGGTACTCGACCGGTTCCTTGCGAGCGTCCTTAATTTTAAATGGAAGGTTTTGGGTCCATCGCGCTCGATTCCTATCAGACTGACCAACTGAGTTCCCATAACGCTGTAAGTTCATCAATGCATCCTGAACACCTTTGTCAATCTCACCTTCGCTTACTAAATGTCGACGTAAGTCAACAATAGCGCGAGGTTGTTCTATAAAAACAGGGCAAACAGTTTCGCAAGCGATACAGGTTGTGCATGACCATAATTCATCAGCAGTTATTACCAGTCCATGCAGTGATGGAATTTCAACTTTGCTTTCCGAATTTTTGTCATTCCCTTTACATATAATAGTATGTTGTTTATGGAGCTTTAAAATTAAATTTTTAGGCGAGAGTGATTGGCCGCTTTTATATGCAGGACATACATCTTGGCATCGCCCGCACCAAGTGCATCCATCGAATTGTACAATCTGACGCCATGTAAAGTCTGACATAAATCTAACACCGCCGCCATTTTGTGTAAGATATCCTGGATTGTCAAACTTGCGCAACGCAATGCTTACACCGGAAGCAATCATATGAAAAGCTTTAGAGAAAGGAATGCTTGCAATAAAAACAAATGCGGCAAATGCATGCACCGACCAGAAAATTATATGCAACAATTTTATTGTCTCGTCTGGAATTGAACGGAACAATTTTGAAAGCCCGTAACCTGCAAAAGCCCATTTTGCCGATATTTCCCAGGATACATCATTTACAGCAAGTCTTAGCCCTTCCACGATAAATCCTGTTATTGCAATTACTAAAAGCATTGCGATTAAATAAAACGAATCTAAAGGGAAAGTTGGTATTAAAATTGTTTTTAATCGTTCTAGATTAAGTATGTATCGACGGTAAATGGCAATAAATAAACCGCTAATTAGCGCTAAGCCGGCAATATCTAAAAATAACTCGTACCATAAATAGAAATTTCCCCTTAGGAATTGAAAGTCGAAAATTAAATATGTTACATCCCAATCAATTGTTGCTAATGCAGTGCCGATTGCCAAAAAGACCATTCCCCAAAAAATACTCAAGTGCATTATTAATGCGCGTATTTCAGTAGAAAGACGGGCTTGTAAGAATCCATACTTGAATAGCGCTTGAATACGTTGTCTCCATGTTAAATCAAATATTTCAGGTCTACCAGAACGCCATCTGCGAATATATCTAATAATGCCGTACAAGAGAATGAAAACTGCAATCAGACCAAAAATATACTGAGCAATTTCCAAAATATGCGGAACATTCCAAAAAGTGGGACGCGCAGGTAATTGATATTCCATATTTTATCCCTTTCCTTTTTCGATTGTTTCTTTAAGAAGGGGTAAAAGTTCTAAAGCGTCAATATTTGCACCATAGTGTGCAATGTTAAAAATTGGAGCTTTTGGATCTGTGTTTATCGCAACTATCAATTCGGAATCTTTCATACCTTCAACATGTTCAGGCGCTCCGCTAATACCAAGCGCAAGATATAGTTTTGGTTTTACTGTCATACCTGAACGTCCGACTTGCCGTGTGGCAGGCAGCCAACCTTGATCCACAACGGGGCGCGATGCTGATACAGCTCCACTGATGACATCTGCAAGCTCCTGCGCCAGAGAAATATTATCTTGGTTCTGAATGCCGCGACCGACTGAAATAAGAACCGGGACTTGCGTTATATCAACATCACCTGTCTCGGGTTCAATGAATCTTTCAAATTTTGTGTGAATACTATCGATAGCAACTGTAAACGGCAATTTATTTATTGCGATAGTTTTGTTACTCTTAGCGCTTTCAGCGCGAAATGCGCCGGGTAAAACAGATACAATCGCCTGACCACCAGAAAGTTCACTTTCAAGCAACATCTTTCCGCCAAGAAGCTGACTTGTAATTATAAGTTTATCATTCTCCAAATGTAATTCTTTGCAGGAAGAGATAAGCGGCATATTAAACTTGGCTGAGATTATGGAGGATACATCAAGACCAATAGATGATGCCGAAATCAAAATCAACCAAGGATTTTGCTGATTGATTTGCTGGATAGTCAGATTAGCATAGGTCTCGGGTATAAATTCTGTTAATAACTCATGCTCAAAATATAAAACTTCATCCGCTGGATTTAATTGTTGAGTCAAATTTTCGATTTCATTTCCATAGAGTAAAGCAATAACCTTTGAATCAGTTTGTTGAGAAATTTCATAAGCTTTGCCCAACATTTCAAATGTTACATCGGTTAGCTTTCCTTTCAGATGTTCAGCCAATACTAAAATGGTCTTTGCCATAACTCACCTCAATATTCCTTTCTCCACAAATAGCGAAACAAGTTTTTCAGAAATTTCTTCTATGCTGCCTTCAAGAATTTCCGCTTTTGTGGTCGGCTCTGGTTTTGACATCTTCTTAATTTTGATTGTAGAACGATTTGAATTTTGCAAAATCGAATTAACAATTTCGCTAACATCTATCTCATTAATTTTAGCTGTCTTTTGTGCTTGTCGAATTTTTGCAATAGGCACATAGCGCGGCGGTTTGGTTGAAGCTTGTATGCCTAATACAGCCGGAAGTGATATACTAATTTCAGCAATAAGTCCGCCGGGGTATTCTTTTCCGACAATTACACTCTTTTTATCTTCTGATAGACGAACGCCATGCACTACACCGACATAAGGCAGATCAAATAATCCCGCCAGCATAGGACCGAGAGAACCATCGCGGTCGTCTATAGTTTGCACACCTGTTAAAATTAGATCGAAAGAATATTGAGAAATTACCTGTTTAAATATTCGAGATGATGTGTAAGTATCTAATTCGTCTTGATAGCTGCCCTTTAGAATTAACATCTCATCGGCGCCTTTGGCGGCGGCATTGAACAGACTTTCTTCAATTCCGCCCATAGCAAGCCCAATTGCTTTTACATTGCCTCCATATTGTTCTTTGAGCAACAAAGCTTGCTCAAGAGCATGATCATCATATTCATTAAGAATATATTTAATCCATTCGCGATTGAGACCCGTAGCGGTTTCGTTTAGTTCAAGTTCTTCTACTAAATCAGGAACCTGCTTTAAGATAGAGATTACATTCATTATAGCAATCCTTTCTTATTAAATTTTTTAATATTTACAAAGGAGAAACTATTTGAAAGCTTTTCTTATCCAGTTTTTCTATGCAAGGATTAATGCTTAAAATTCATCTTTTAAAATATTGTTTTCCCGATTTTTATAAAATTATAGAGAATATAAATGTTCAATTTCTAATAAACCTTTTATTTCGCTCAAGATCATTTCGTCTTCAAACATATTTTGTCTGATAGCTCCGGATGGACATGCCGCAACGCAAGTACCGCAACCTTTACAAAGAGCTTCGTTTATAAAAGCTTTTTGTTTTACTTCATCGCGGGAAATTGCGTTGTACGGACAAATAGTAAGACATGTTCTACAACCTGAGCACTCTTCTTGCACAACAAATGCTGTATTTGGTTCAAGTTCCACATCACCTTTATCTATTAAAGCAAGCGCTTGTGCGGCGGCGGCTCCGGCTTGCGCCACGCTATCTGGAATATCCTTTGGTCCTTGACATGCCCCGGCGATAAAAATTCCTTCTGTAAATGTATCGACCGGCGCAAGTTTGGGATGTCTTTCTAAGAAGAAGCCCTCTGTTGAACAGGAAATATTAAACATTCGCCTAACTTCCTGCGCATCGGTATGAGGTTCCATACCAACCGCAAGCACTACCATATCGACTGGAATTCGCCGTACAATGCCAATCATCGTATCTTCAGCTCTTATTATCAACTTGCCTTCTTCTTCAGGTGTAACTGAGCAGTCTGTTACTTCTGCAACGCGGCCTCTTATAAAGTGCACATTTTCTTCTAAAAGTTTATCGTAAAACTCTTCGTATGCTTTGCCGGGTGTACGCATATCGATGTAAAAATTATAAACTTCCGCATCTGTATGCTCTTTTAAAAGATGCGCCAACTTTAACGAGTACATACAGCAAGTGCGCGAACACCATCGGTTTGTTTTTTTATCGCGCGAACCGACACAATGAATTATTCCAATCGATTTAGGATGCGTTCCATTGCGCAAAATAACATCGCCGCCGGTTGGGCCCGATGCGTTCACAAGACGTTCAACTTCCAACGATGTATATACATTTGGATATCTTCCATAGCCATAATATGGAACTCTATTCGCATCGAATGTTTGGAAGCCAGTAGCAAGAATAATTGTGCCGACTTCTATATCTTTAATTTCTTCTTGTTGTTTGAAATCTATTGCTTTCCGATCGCATGCTTCTGCACAAGTTTTTTTACATTTCCCGGATTTAAATTCAATACAAGTTTCAGGATCAATCAGAACAATTTGAGGTGTCGCTTGAGGGAATGGAATATAAATAGGTTTTCGTTTATTAAGCCCAACGTTAAACTCGTCCGGCGTCTTTCCTTCTTTATAAATACATTTTTCGATGCAATCCATACAACCCACACATAACTCATCTATAACAAAGCGAGGATTTCGTCGAACTGCGATTTTATAATTTCCAACATATCCATCTACTTTTATAACTTCTGAATATGTCCAGAGTGTGATATTTGGATGATTTTTTACTTGCGACATTTTAGGTGTCAGAATGCATGCGGCGCAATCGAGCGTAGGAAAAGTTTTATCGAACTTTGCCATGTAACCGCCGATTGTCGGTTCCTTTTCCACCAAATAGACTTTTTTACCTGCATTAGCCAATGTAAGAGAAGCGTGAATGCCAGCAATTCCTCCTCCAACTATCAATACATCGGGATGAATTTTCACTTTTTTGGGTTCAAGCGATTTATGATAGAATACTCTTTGAACCGCCGCGCGCGCAAGATCGTTTGCTTTTTCTGTCGCCGCCTGTCGATCGGTATGCACCCAAGATACATTTTCACGAATATTTACCATTTGAAAGTAGAAAGGATTTATACCGGCTTTTTCGACTGCAGTTCGAAATGTATGTTCGTGCAACAATGGCGAGCATGAAGCTACAACAATCCGATTTAACTTATTTTCCTGAATATCTTTCTGGATCAATTCTTGTCCAGGATCGGAACACATGTACTTGTACTCACGAGAAATAACGACCCCGGGCAAAGTTTTAACATATTCAGCTACTGCATTTACATCTACCAAACCCGCAATATTATGACCGCAATGGCAGACATAAAATCCCACTCGTACCGTTCTGTCATTTCCATTACCATGCATGTGCCGTCGCTCCTTTCTGAGTAAATCGTTTAAGCGATGGTTTCTTTAGAAGTCTATGCAAACTCAAATCCTTTTCCGATAGACCAAGCGCGATTCCCATTAATTGCGTAAAGTATAAAACTGGAATATCGATGTCTTCATCATACATCCTGTTAATTCTATCTTGATAGCATTCCAAATTATGCTGGCATAATGGACAGCAGGTTAGGAGTATAGAGGCGCCGCATCTTTGAGCGTCCCGTAGTAAAAATCTGTTTAATCTTAATCCCGCTTCTTGAATTGTTCCTATTAAACTGCCTCCACAGCATCTGGTTTTCAACGACCAATCTATTGGTTCGGCTCCAATCGCTTTCACTACTTTATCCATTGTGCTCGGTAGATACAAATCATCGAACATAGCATAAGGACGAATTGTTTGACACCCATAGTAACATGCTACTTTGTATCCTTTAAGCGGGTGTTTTACACGTTTGGCTATATTATCCGCTCCGTAATCATTAATTAACACATCTAATGGGTGGCGCACATTTACACGTCCATTATAACATAGACCTGCATTTTTAAGTTTTGTGTTTATTTTTGATGCGACACTTTGATTGCCCTCGATAAATTTTTCTGTTTTTAATAACACTAAGTAACAAGCACTACATGGAGTAACAAGATTAATAGTCGTCTCTGACGATTGCTCTTCAGCTAAAGCCAAATTACGCGCCGCTAAAGCAAACGCATCCTCTTCGTCAATAGAAAAGTATGAAGTAGCGCCGCAACAGTTCCAATCTTGCAACTCTTCCATTGGTATATCCAGAGCTTTAAAAACTGCAGTGAGAGATTCGCCATAAGCCCGTCCAGTGCTTTTTAAAGAACAGCCAGGATAATATAAATATTTCATTTCTCAGCCCCTCCATTTCCATTGCCTAAAATTGCTTTTAATTGATAGCGCCTTTTAATTTTTTCTGTACGGAGCGACAATCTCCCTTTAATAAATAATTTTAGACCTAATAATGCTTCCCTTAATACGACAAATGGATTTGTTTTAAAGTAAAGGCTCATAATAACCCAGCTTTCTGTGTTACGTCCATAATTTAACACGCGTTTATGAAACGCTCGCGCAAGAATTGGAATGGGCAGTCTTTTTGGATAATAGCCATGTAAAATTGCATCGCGTTTGAGAGCGTACATAATTTCTGTAATGTGTATTTCGCGTGGACATTCAACAGTGCAAGAATAACAAGACGCACAGAGCCATATAGTAAGCGAATTTAATACTTCTTCTTTAAAACCCTCACGCGTCATAGCAATTATTTTACGCGGAGTAAAATCCATATAATGCGATAATGGGCAAGTTGCACTGCATGTGCCGCATTGGATGCAACCGAGTAGTTTCTGCCCATAAGCTTTAGTGGCAATATATTCGCCAAATTCATGGTCAAGCTCTGCCTCAAATTTTATTCGTCGGACTACTTTCTTTCCCGTGTCTATTTTTAGACTCTTCTCACCCAATCGAAATTCTGAAGAAATAGGAAGCTTCATATATATATCCTTAATAAGAAATTGTCATATTTTTATTTGTTAAATAGTTTCAAAAAATTGCTTCTTAATCAACTTAAATCTAAATAAATTTGCTCAATTACATTTAACAAGGAAAATCTTACAGTTTTTGAGATATCTGTTCCTGCTGAAAAGTTTTTCCCTTCAATTCCATAAATAATTAATTTCTTTGGAAGTTTATTTACCGCACGGGCTAATTCCACCGCTTCTGCAACGCTAAAAGCGTGCGTTGAGTAATG
This sequence comes from Ignavibacteriales bacterium, assembly GCA_037446575.1. GTDB lineage: Bacteria > Bacteroidota > Ignavibacteria > UBA10030 > UBA10030 > JBBIII01. Next base: position 6,203 of record JBBIII010000041.1, on the reverse strand, counting down.
AAAAAAACGCGCAGGCACTTTTTCCTTATTCGCGTCTATTTTATAAATCTTTCCCGGCTCCGCCCCCGATGAAACTGCATCCACAAGGATTACATTGTCAAATCCTTGCCATGCTTCCATTAAAGCGATGCCCTCGCCCGATTCTTCTTTTACTATAAGCGTGGGAATTTTCTTTTCTTTGAATATACGCGCTATAGCCAACCCTATGCCATCATCGCTACGAAATTCGTTTCCGACACCTATTAAAAGTCTATCTGAATCCATTACTTCGTTTTGATATAATACGTCTCTTTCTAAGCGTCATTTTGTTATTAGAATATAATTCGAGAAATTCCAAGCCGCACATTTGCCGGCGCAATTAACGCATACACTAACCAAATTAATGGATTTTCCCGATCAGTAAAAATATTACCGCTCGTCAATTTCGAAACGCGACCGTGAAACCACGGCAATCATTGGATTTACTATTTGCAGATAATCTTGCATTTTTATTTTTATTGCTTTTGTATGTGAGCAAGCATTAAAAACAATCTTATCGTCTTCTAAAAGAGCATTGTCAACTATCACTTGAAGCGCATATAAATTTCCGAAAGGCGGCATGGCTCCAAGCTCGCAATCCGGAAATAACGACTTCAAATCTTCTTCATGTGAAAGATTAACATGTTTTGCTTTAATTACATCTTTTAATAGATGCAAGTCCAAACGCCTATCACCGGGTATAACTACCATGCAATTTTTGTCATCGGCTTGTACTATAAGCGTTTTTGCCAAGTCTTTGTCAGGAACATGAGATGCAACTGCAACTTCGTGAGCGGAATAAGCCGGAGGATGTTCTATAACTTCAAAAGGAATATTATTTTTTTTAAGAAAAGACATAACATCGCCAAACTTTGCCATATATTGCCTCCTTCCTCATATGAAAAAAGGTTCTTAAAATAATTTATATGAAAACTTCGATTCACGTTTATAGTCGTGATATATATATTTTTAGAAAATGATGTCGATTTGTAAAAGTAATCCGAGCGTCTTTTTGATCAATAAGTAAGTCGAAAAAACGAAATATCAATCTGCAATCTCTAATCTCAAAAAATGGGTTGCGCAGGAAATACAAGGATCGTAATTTCTGATTGCTTGTTCGCACTGCCATGTTAGTTTTTCTTGTTTAAGGTTCAATCGAGGTGGAATAAATTCACGTAAATCTTGTTCAATTGTTTTTTGATTTTGTGAAGTTGGAGGAACGATTTTAGCTTCTAGAATTGTTCCATCGTCGCTTACACGATACCGGTGATATAAAATTCCACGCGGAGCTTCTGTGCAACCATAACCAACACCGGCTTTGGGTTGAACTTCCACTGCTTTTTTATCAGGCATTTCGTATTCTTTGATAATGCGAATAGCTTCTTCACAAGCGTATAAAATCTCTATCGACCTGACTATAATACTTTTAAACGGATTATTAGTCCCTTTAGCAATTCCAACAGATTTTGCGACATCTTGCGCAGTATGCGTAAGTTTATCGAAATTCAGATTGTACCTTGCTAATGGACCTACAAAGTATGCACCGCGTTCTTTTATAATTGAATGAAGCGCGTTAGAATGCGAAACATGCTCTTCCATAAAGTAGTTTTCATACTCATGTATATCGATGTTTAAACCTTTATTTGATACAAGTTTTCCTTCGTTAAACGGATATTCATCCGGATGCTTTAATGCAACGTACTCATAAGCTCTTTCAAATTCTGGGTACGGTAGTTTTGCTGTAAATTTAATTGTTTGGATAGAAGCGTCAACAGCCCATTTTAATTGTTCAATAAATTTTTCAAGATCTTTTTTTGTAGGAAGCGTATAGAACCCGCCAACACGGACATTAATTGGGTGTATTTCTCTGCCTCCAACGAGATTTACAATATCGTTGCCGATTTTTTTTAGTCGCAGCGCCATTTGAACGACTGGTCCGTGATCTTTTGCCATTTGAATTGCATCGGCATAACCGAGAAAATCCGGCGCGTGTAACATAAAAACATGCAAGGCGTGGCTTTCAATCCATTCGCCGCAATATAACAATCTTCTTAAAGCTCGTAACTGTCCGTCCACTTTAATACCAAAAGCATCTTCTATTGCATGAACGGAACTCATTTGATATGCCACAGGACAAATACCGCAAATACGGGCGGTAATATCTGGCGCCTCGCTGTATTGCCTACCGCGTAAAAAAGCTTCAAAAAATCTTGGCGGTTCAAATATATTGAATTTGACATCTGTTACTTTACGCCCGCTGATTTTAACTAACATTCCTCCTTCGCCTTCAACGCGAGCAAGATAATCTACTTTTAAGGTTTTACTTTTCATGTGCTTCACTCTCTTTTCTAAACGCTTCTGCGTAAGCGTTGAATCCACGGAATAAGTGCACTAAATCGCTTTCTTTTACACCTAATGTTTTCCAATATTCTGCAAGAGCGTTTGTATTCGGCGTTTCTTTAGGTCCAAAACAACCGAAACAACCGCGGTGATAAGATGGGCATAGCGCATTGCACCCAGCTTGCGTAACTGGGCCAAGACATGTTGGTCCATGCGCAATCAAACCGCAAGTAATAAACCGACGTTTGCATTCTAAACAAACTGAATAGGTAGGCGTATTTGGTTTGCGTCCGTTCAAATAAGCGCTTATCACTTCGATTAATTGATATTTATTTATCGGACAGCCGCGCAGTTCGAAATCGACAAAAACATGATCGGCAATTGGTGTAGACTTATTTAGAGTTTCGATGTACTTAGGGTTTGCATAAACAGCCGAAATAAATTGTTTGACATCTTTGAAATTGCGCAGAGCTTGAATTCCGCCTGCCGTTGCACAAGCTCCAATCGTAATTAACGTCTTTGATTGTCGCCTTACTTGATGAATCCGCTCGGCATCGTGTGGTGTCGTAATTGAACCCTCAACTAATGAAATATCATAAGGTCCCTTTGTAACAGCTCTGGATGCTTCCGGAAAATTTGCTATTTCTATATGCTCTGCCACAGCAAGCAATTCTTCTTCACAGTCGAGCAAACTAAGTTGACAACCATCGCAGGAGGAAAATTTCCAGACAGCGAGTTTAGGTTTGCGTTTCTTTTTCTGATTTGCCATAATCCTCTTCCACCAATTTCAATAATCAATACTCTATACTTTATACTTTGTTCTTCATACTTATTACTGCTTTATATTTCCCACTTTACGAGCATATCTTTTATTTGACTGAATTGAAAAACGGGACCATCTTTACAGACGAAAACCGGCCCGAACTGACAATGTCCACATAACCCTATTGCACATTTCATATTGCGCTCTAAGGATACGTATATATATTCGTTATCTACACCTCGCTTAAATAGCTCCATTGCAGTAAAACGCATCATAATTTCCGGACCACAAACGAACGCCGTAGTATTACGCGGATCAAACGGCGCGCGAGGTATTAAGTTTGTAACAACTCCAACATTACCTTTCCAGCCGCTCATTGCGCGGTCAACTGTAACATATATTTCTAAATCAAAACGAGCTCTCCAATTTTCTAATTCTTGCCGGAATAGTACATCCGCAGGTGTTCTTGTGCCGTATAGCAAAACTACCTTTCCGTATTTTTCTCTATGAGCTACAACTTCGTACAACGCCGGACGTAATGGCGCTAATCCGATTCCACCCGCCACAAATACTACATCCTGCCCGGCGGCTTGTTCAATAGGCCAAGAAGTTCCATAAGGTCCGCGAATCCCTATAATATCACCGCGGCGCATTTTATCCATAGCTTTTGTTACTGTGCCGACAGCGCGCGTTGTGTGAACAAGCGCTCTCGGATTGGAAGGATCGCCGCTGATGGAAATTGGAATCTCGCCAACACCATAAACATAAAGCATATTGAATTGACCAGGTTGAAATCCAAACTCCGCTAAATCGCCAAGCGGCTGTAATTCTACTGTAAATGTATCTTCAGTTTCCCGCTTTACCCTTTTAATTTGAAAAGGCCATGGCAGCATTGGATTACGTTTGTAATCAATTTTTAATTCTTGCAAATTAGGGTCGGTCGCCATATATATCCAATAATTGTAATCTTGTTGATTCTAATCTTTTAGTAATTATATCTGCAAAACGTTTAAGTAATTCATAACCAAGTCTGTTATCGCTTTCACATTTATTACGCAAACATTTACCATCTAAAGCAATCATTCGTGTAAGCTCCACAGCTTTTGCATCAAAGCGCCAGTTATAAGGGGGCACGAGCCACGACCATCCGAGTATGTCTCCTTCCGCTAAGGTTTCTATTATTACGGCTCCCTTGTTGGGAGTCATCAATTCTACAGTAACTTTTCCTGAGCGTATTAAATAAAATTGATTTGCCTCCTCTCCCTCGCGTAAAATTACATGCCCAGCATCGAACCGAACATTTGATGCACAACCAACAATCAATGCAAAATTTTCTTCGGTTAATCCCTTGAAAAAAGGATGTTCTGTAAGAATTTTTTTAAGGTCTTCCATAACTGATCTCCTTATTACTGCATTGTTTTATGTTTTATTTTCCTTAATTGCTTTTACTTCTTCGGTTATATCTATGCCTACAGGGCACCACGTGATGCAACGACCGCAACCTACACAACCGTATGTACCAAATTGGTCAACCCATGATGCTAATTTATGTGTCAGCCATTGTCTATAGCGCGCTTTTGCAGTTGCCCGTACACTGCCTCCATGTATGTACGAAAAATCAAGTGTAAAACAAGAATCCCATTTCCGGATTCTATCTGCTTGTTTGCCCGCAAGATCCGTAACGTCTTCAACTGTTGCGCAAAAACAGGTAGGGCAAACCATAGTGCAATTTGCACAAGTTAAACAACGTGCGGCGGTTTTTTCCCAGCGCGGATGCTCAGAATTTTGATATAGAATATTTTTTAAATTTTCTGTTTCAAGCGAGCGCCCCATTTGCCTTGCAGTGTTTTCACGCACGGCGCTTACATTTGCGACATCCTCATCTGTTGCTTTTGCGCACTTTAAACTTCTTACAACATCTGCTCCTGCGTCTGTCCCTACTTCAACAACAAAGTAATGTCGCTTACCATTGATAATTTCGTTTAATGCAAGGTCAAATCCTGATTCGGCTTTTGGTCCCATATTCATCGAAGAGCAGAAACAAGTTCCACCGGCTTTCGTGCAATTTACCGCTACAATAAATGCTCCAGTACGCTTATTCTCGTAAAAAGGATCTATAAACGGACCTTTAAGAAAAACTTTATCCTGAATTAAAATTGCATTCAGTTCGCAGGAACGTACGCCAAAGAATGCATACTTAGCTGGCTTGGTCTCCTGCTTCTCCTGTTTAGTTGTTTCTACAAGATTAATTCCTTTTGCACTTTTATGAGTGGCAAATATTCTTTGAAGAGGCGGGAATAAAAACTTTTTCCAAGATTGAGGTCCTACATTCCATTCAAAGACCGCCTCATTGTCGTTCTTCTTCAGACGATACTTACCGTTGGTTTGCTCGTCTGTCCAGCCAATTGGAAGTTCGTTTGCAGAGGAAATCTCATCATAGATAATCGCGCTATCTCGGACTATTGGACCAATAATTCGATAACTGCGCTTCTTCAGAATATTAATTAGCGAGTCAAGCTCATTTCGTTCAAGAATATAATTTTTCAAAGGTCACCTATTTGTGTATGCTTAAATCACTAAATACAAATTTTATTAATTATATTTCTTTATTAGCAAATCTTCAATTGCTTGCGAAATTATATTTATGCCCGCAAGCTATGTCTGTAAGTTCATTAATTGATTTATCTATTTCAGGCGAAAGCGCGGAAGATTCTATTAAATCAATAATACGAGTTGATTTAGAAATTTTTTGCATAATCTCTAATTCCTTTTTTATGCCATTAGGATACACAAAGAAATCTACAAGAACAAGATGCAGAGAATTTTTCTTATATGAATTTTTATTCTAATGACCTAAGTGAGCTGTATTTTATCTATTCTCCAGTTTAAGTAAAAGGATATTTGCAAGGTCTATATCCGCGCTGAAGATTAATATTGGGATGGTGGTTGACTAAAAAGTTGTCATATTTAGATGTCAGACACTTCTCATTGCTAATTCTGAGGCAAGTGTCAGACATCAAGCTCATCTGTCATTCCCGCGAAGGCGGGAATCTTACATATTTAGATGTCAGACACTTCTCGT
>JBBIII010000040.1:16372-21878 GCA_037446575.1 Ignavibacteriales bacterium | reverse complement strand
ATCTGCCCTTTTCCATGCACAATAAACTTTGTGCTGGTTAGCTCCTCGAGTCCCATGGGACCACGGGCGTGAAGCTTTTGCGTACTGATTCCAATTTCGGCGCCAAGCCCAAATTCATATCCATCGGTAAATCGAGTTGAAGCATTAACATATACGGCGGCGGAGTCTACTTCGCGTAAGAATCTCTCGCCGTTTGCTTTATTTTCCGTAACAATCGCATCTGAATGATGCGAGCCATAAAAATTGATATGCTTAATCGCTTCGTCAATACTCTTAACAATTTTTACGGCGATTATTAAATCGAGATACTCTTTATACCAATCCGCCTCTTCGGTCAATTTTGCATCGGTAATAATTTTGAGAACCGCTTCGTCGCAACGAATTTCAACTCCAGCTTGCTGTAGTCTATTAATAATCTTAGGTAAAAACTTTTTCGCAATCTTTTCATGCACAAGCAGTTTCTCTGCCGCGTTACAGACTGATGGACGCTGAGTCTTAGCGTTAAATACAATTTCTTCAGCTTTTTTTAGATCAGCCGATGCATCAACATAAATATGGCAGTTACCTTCGCCATGCGCTATCACAGGCACAGTTGAGTTTTCTTGAATAAATTTTATTAAATGCTGACTTCCACGCGGAATTATCACATCCAAATATTTTTCTTGCTTCAGCATAGTCATTACAGCTTCTCTCTCTGTAGTTCCAACAAACTCAACAGAGCTTTCGGGTAATTTAACATCTTTCAATGCTAACTTTATTACTTCAACAAGTTTTTTGTTTGTATAGAACGCCTCAGAGCCGCCGCGAAGCATTACCGAATTCCCCGATTTCAAACACAGAGCCGCGGCATCAATTGTAACATTAGGACGGGCTTCATAAATAATCCCGATTGCTCCGAGTGGTACTCTCATCTTTTCCACAATTAATCCATTGGGTCTTTTAATTTTTCCAAAGACTTCGCCAACCGGATCGGGCAATTTGATAACATCTTTTACACCTGCAATTATTTGTTTTATTCGCATTCCATCAAGCATTAGTCTATCCATTAATACTTTTGAAAGCCCGTTTAATTGTGCGCTCGCCAAATCAATTTTATTTGCTTCAATAATAAATCGTGTCTCACTTTGCAGTCGTTTAATAATCGCTTTCAATAATGAGTTTTTCTTAGCGGTTGTACAATTATATAAAACAACGCTTGCCTGTTTAACCGCCTGAACTTTTTTTACAATTTCTTCATCTATCATTTATCTTCTCCGATCAATACAAGATTATCTCTGTGTATCACTTCTCCGCTAGTTAAGCGATTCAATATTTTTTCTATATCAGCTGTTTTCTTCCCTTTAATTTTTTGCATATCGATAGATGAATAAGCTGTTACTCCTCTCGCAATCTCACAACCATTAATATCGCGCACTGAAACTGTATCGTGCGCCTTGAAATCACCCTGTATTTCCACTACTCCGGAAGGTAAAAGACTTTTTTGTTTTTTCACCAAAGCATTTTTCGCTCCCTCGTCTACTACAATATATCCTTTGGAATGAGAAACAAACCCAATCCACTTTTTTCTAACATTCAATTTCTTTTCCTCAGGGAGGAATAGTGTCCCTTTAAAATTTCCAGAGAAAATTTCTTCAATTATATTAGGATTTTTTCCATTTGCTATTATCATTGCTATGCCGGAAGAAACACATCGCCTTGCAGCTTGAATCTTCGTTATCATTCCGCCTGTACTCAATTCGCTTTTACTACTTTTTGCCAATTTTTCAATTTGTGGCGATATTTTTTCTACAATCGGAATTAGCTCGGCTTTTTCATTCTTTGTCGGGTCATCTGAATATAACCCATCTATATCACTAAGAATTATCAGTAAATCTGCTTCAATAAGATTTGCAACAAGAGCGGATAAATTGTCGTTATCTCCGAGTTTTATTTCCTCAACTGCAACCGTATCGTTTTCATTGATAATAGGAACAACATTTTTATCGAACAAAGCAGAAAATGTGTTTTTTGCATTCACATATCGCACACGATTTACAAAATCGTCTTTTGTAAGTAAAATTTGCGCTATAGTGCAATTAAGATTTCGAAAGGCATTTTCATAAGCTTCCATTAGTAATGGCTGACCAATTGCGGCTGTCGCTTGCTTTTCAGGAATTGTCTTAGGTCGTTCCTTTAATTTCAGCGCGGCAACGCCGGCGCCAATAGCTCCGGAACTTACAAGCACTATATTCTTTCCGTCAGCGCATAACTTTGTAACACTCTGCGCAATTATCTGGATTTGTTCAAAATTTATCCCTTTCTCTTTATCGGCAAGTAAGTTCGTACCGATTTTTATGACTATTCTATTTTTCTTGTGAAATATATTTTTTAGTCTGTGCATAACGCTTTATTATACTAAATAGTAAGAAGAATTCAAAAAAACATTGCCTTTGATAAGAGTCTCATTTATTTTAATATATTATAGTTCGCTTTAATATTGTTTGTAAATTTTGCTTCATCATGTCGAACTTTAAATTAATTTTACGTGATTTAAAAGTATTATGATTAGACTTTTTAGATTTTTAACGCCGTTTCTAATTCTCCCTTGCTTCCTTATGGGACAATCGCCATATCGAGTATCGTGGGATAAAGATACATACATACTTGGAGCCGGCGGAGGACTAGCGCTGACAGGTTATTTGTTCTATCGCGCGGTAACGCCGCTTACCGATGTGCAAATAAATGAATTGGACAGAACGTCTGTGAATTCATTTGATCGAAGCGCAACATACAACTATTCTGAAAATGCCGGCGAGTGGAGCGATATTTTTCGCAATACTTTGGCAGTTGCTCCTTTCGTATTCTTTCTTAATGAAAATATTCGTAACGATTGGAAAACTATTACATTATTGTATTCTGAAGTATTGGCTTTTTCAGGCGGAGCTAATTTGCTGGTAAAAGGATTAACATCCCGCACGCGTCCTTATGCTTATAATCCTAATGCACCGATCTCAAAAAAATTATCGAGCGATACCCGCAAATCTTTTTACTCGGGGCACACAACAATTGCGTTTGCGTCGGCGGTATTTATTTCTACTGTGTTTTCAGATTATTACCCTGACTCGGATTGGAAATCGTACGTATGGACTGGCTCGTTATTAACCGCTGGTTTAGTCGGTTATTTGAGATATGATGCGGGAATGCATTATCCTTCAGATATTATCATTGGCGCAATTACAGGTAGTGCTTTTGGGTATTTGATTCCATGGTTGCATAGAAACGATAAAAGCAATCTCTCGTTAATTCCGAATAGCACTAGAGCACAATATGGGTTTTCAATTCGGGTAGTGTTTTAAACGATTGAAGATGTCAATAACCTAACCTATGTATCTCCTTATAAGGAATCATACATCTATCTCCGTTTTTCAATAACACTCTTTATGAATTAGAACATCGGTTGTTGTTTATCAAGTTTGCACAATAATTGTTCAAGCTGTTGAACCAACGCAGGTAAATCTTTTTGAACAATTTGCCACAAAATATCATAATCAACATTTTCATATGCATGAATCAGTCTGTTACGAGTTCCTGTAATATTCAACCACGGAATAGATGGAGATTGCGCTTGTGTCTCCTCAGTTATCTTTGAAGCTGCTTCGCCAATTATTTCCACAAGACGAACCAATGCTAACGCTAGTTGTTCTTCTTTGTCAAGATCAGCACGAGTTTTGAATTGAGTAAATTGAATGGCTTTAACAGAAGCATCAATCATATGATGGATGCGTATCAAATCTGATTTACGGTTTGCCATATACAGATACAGCTTCCCTAATAACTGTATCACGAAAATATTGACTTAAACTATTCTTTGTGTGTAGATCAACAGTTCGTCCAAATAGCTGAGCCAATTCAACTTGAATTTGTGCAAATTGAAATCCTGGTACATAACCATCCTCAAACTCTACTAGAAGATCAATATCACTTTCTGGATTGTTTTCCTGATGAAGCACAGAACCAAATAAAGAAATTGAGCGTATATGATATCTCTTACAAATACGTTCAAGATCAAATAAAGAAACTTGTGGAAAATATTTTATAACGTTTTCCATTTTATATAATGTTATATAAAAGTAACTAAAACTGTATATAGTTTCAAATACTTCGTTTTTTTATAACAAAGTTAAATTAAATATCAATTACTTTCTTCCATATTCCGGTTTAATTTTCACTAGCGCAGTAACTATAAATCCAGGAATCGTTGAAATCATCACCCAAATAAAGAAATGCTGATAACCAATCAACTCCTGAATTTTTCCGCTTATCATCCCGGGCAGCATCATGCCAAGAGCCATTATTCCAGTGCATAGCGCAAAATGTGCAGTCTTATGTTCGCCTTGCGAAATGTATATCATATACATCGAGTAAGCGGCAAAACCGAAACCATAACCGAATTGTTCTATCCCAACCGCGCAGTTTATTATAAATAAATTTTCCGGTTGAACATAAGAGAGATAAACATAAACAAGATTCGGTGCATTTATCATCACAACCATGGGCCATAACCAGTACTTCAATCCCTTTAAGGAAATAACAAAACCCCCGAGCAATCCACCCGCCGACAACGCAATCAATCCTACTGTGCCATAGACAATCCCAACATCGGCAGTGCTTAATCCGAGTCCACCTTGCTCTCTCGCATCTAGTAAAAATGGAGAAACAAGTTTTACCAACTGCGCTTCAGCAAAACGATAGAAAAGTAAAAATGCAAGTATAACAATTATCTCTTTTCGCTTGAAGAAAATAATTAGTGTTCGGAAAAATTCAGATAAAATTCCTTGTGTGCGATTTTCATAAGTAGGTTTATCTATTGCAGGTCGCGGAAGTATGAAGCGATGATACAAACACAACAACACATAAATTATTGCAAGAACAAGAAATGTTATAGCCCATGACTGCGGAATTCCGATTTTTGGTTCTAATGTTCCTGCAAGCACAACTAACGCGCCCTGACCTGTTATCATTGCAATACGATAAAACGTACTGCGCACTCCTACAAATGCCGCCTGTTGCGATTCGTTCAATCCAAGCATATAAAATCCATCGGCGGCAATGTCGTGAGTTGCCGAGCTAAACGCCATCAATGCAAAAACTGTTAATGTAAATGCAACATAATTTTCCATTTGAACTGCAAATGCTGCAATAAAAAGTGTAATAGAGATGACTAATTGTGTTACAATAACCCAGAGCCGTTTCGTTCCAAACATATCTACGAATGGACTCCAGAGCGGCTTGATCATCCACGGCAGATATAACCAGCTTGTATAAAGCGCAATATCAGCATTAGAAAGTCCGAGCTTCTTGTACATAATTACCGCGACAGTCATAACTACCACATACGGAATTCCCTCCGCAAAATAGAGCGATGGCACCCACGCCCATGAATTTCTTTTTTCTTGTTTGCTAAACATTGATTACTCGCCTAAGTCCCACTTTTAATTGAATACATTTTCTTCGCACAACCAATTAC
>JBBIII010000040.1:0-16272 GCA_037446575.1 Ignavibacteriales bacterium | reverse complement strand
TACTCGCCTAAGTCCCACTTTTAATTGAATACATTTTCTTCGCACAACCAATTACCCTGTGTGTTAACTCATTGTCAATCATATTTTTCTCCCTCATATTTTTTTTTACCACAGAGGACACAGAGCGACCTTGAGTATTTTCTCTGTGCGACTCTGCGCTCTCTGTGGTTTAAAATTTTAATAAAGTTTATTTATGCCTGTATTTTTAAAATAATGTTCCAATATTTCTTTAGCTTTAAATCCTTTTATAGCCATTACCGCCGCGCCAACCTGACAAAGCCCGACTCCATGTCCCCAACCTGCTCCATTGAAAATAAACTTGGATGGAAATTCATCTTTATCCCGCTCAATCTTTACAACAAATGCGCTTGAATATAAATGCGACTTCGACAACCATCTTCGAATTTCTAATTCCTTCCCGACCGTAATACTGCGCTTCGTTCCGATTATCTTTAAATGATAAATCCTTCCCGATGGTCCCCGCTTAATCGGCTCTATGTTTGTTATCGCACCAAAATCAATTCCAGATTTTGAAAAGATTATTTCAGCAATTTCTTCTTGTAAATACTCAACCGTCCATCTAAAAAATTCAGAAGTTGATTGATCGCACTTCGGTAGAATTTGCCTTAGTAGATTTTTATCACTCGTATTGCAGTAACATTCCGGAGATATTGACATCCATTTTTCTGCTTCTGTTTCGTTATTTATCTCAGAGTATTTTTTTGCCGAGTCAGCAACTGAGATAAGATAACTTTTAGGTTCGTCTTCCCAGCAATTCTCAAATAGTTCAGTTCTTCCGCCACACGCTTTTGAAAATCGAGTATCACATATTTGATTTTCATGAGTAAGAAACAAACCTCGTGTTTCATTCACTGCTTCTTCAACAGATTTTGAAATATTTTTTGTTATACCCTGATAACGCTGGCAATGATCGTCTGCGCATACATCGAAATGCAGATGGTCTTCCCTGTCATACCATCGGATAATTTCGTTCTCTGATATGCAAAATTCTCGGGTTGAAATAGCAATATTTTTTGATTTCTTCTGTTTCTCTAACATTCCCGCAAGCCAACTGCGTGAAGTAATCGCCTGTGCCTTTAAAAATTCTTTCGGCGATTCGCCGCTCATCTCGGAAGCTATCACACTTTTTAGGTAATCTTCTATTCCAATTTCATTTATTACGCAAATTTTTCCTTCATCAGTTAGTAGCAACCGAAGTGTTCCTTCAAATGCCTGATCCTCTTTTTTTTCCCAATGAAATTTTATGCCAATCGAAACATTACAAATCATGAAAGTAGCGTTTGATAGTGGAACACATTTAATATCTGACGAGCGAGTTACTTCAATTCCTTCGTCATCATAAAGAATTATTTTACCTCCAATTGCAACCGCCTTAAAAGCTCCCTTTATCCGAATAGAATTTGGCAACTCAAACAATCCATTGAATACGCCCCGCGCCTCTTTTGTATTCTCAATAATTCCTACGGAAATTTGCGGTTCGGCTGTTATCAACTTAACTCCCCAATTATCTGCTTAACAATTTCTTCCTTTTCGCTTACTTCGATAAAAATATTTTCAATAATATTTGCATTCATTTTATGAAAATCTTTTTCAATCGGAGTTACAATTAATCCGCCAATATCAACCGCCGCAGGACTTACAACAATTCGGTCATCTCCATCTTTAAAATAAACTTCTGGTCTATGCTTGGAGCGCAAAAATAATATTATTCGCCATAATTCTTCTTGATATGAGCACAATATATTCATTATCGGCTCGTCTGTTATTTGAATTCTTGTTTTCCATACTTCAATTAGTTTTAAAAGAAAATTATGTAATTTTTCTTTTTGAGTTGATTCAAGAATAATTACAGCTCTGCAATAGTCTTTAAGCGTAAATCCGGCAACATGATCTTTGTAATAAAATTTCTCACGCCTGTGCATATCTACTGCGTCATTTTCCACTTGCAATGCGCGGCGCGGCGTTACCTGAAAATGCAAATGATCGGGCGCCGACGCTCCTCCTTTTGGCCCATTGTAAAATATTGTAAAATCGGGATAAAGATCTTTTGCAAGCACGAGTAATGGCAAAAGCGATTTTTCAATTGATTGTGGAATATGGCAAGTGTGAATAATTGTAAAATGCTCAGAAAAAATCGGAGCCGGATTGCATAAAATTAAATATTCATTACCGTGTAAAATTCCTTTTTGCTCTTTCGGAAGATTCTCAAGACAGAGAAAACATTTACGTTCACTAATAGATTTCTCATCCGTTTTTGCTGTTGTGCTTGCGATGCGTTTAGGATTGTATTGAATCTTAACAGTATAATTTTGGCATTCTATTGCTCTTTCATTTACAGATTCCAGTGCATTATGTCCATCTGCAAGCCACTTCCATTCAGTTTTTTGCTGTCTGAGCAAATCTTTACAATACTTTGATAGAACTCCAACCGTATCGTTTGGATAATAAATAAGTTTTGTTTTAGTTCGAAGCAACTTGGTGAGTTCGGACTCTGCATCTTTTCTTTTTTTAGAAAATATTTTTTCAATTGGAACGAATCCGATATAATGATCGACATTTGTTTTACCCATAACAAACGGAGCAGTTTCGGTAATCACGTATCCCATATTTTTGTACCATTCAACAGCTTTCTCATTTTTGATCATCACACCGAGCCAAACGCGGTCGAGGTTGAATAAAACGGCGCGTTCTGCAGAGAATTCCATTAATTTATGCCCCAATCCAAGCTTTTGATACTGCGGATGAATATACAATTGCTGAACATAAAGTCGTTTTTCATTTTCATTGTAATGTAATTTAATACAACCGGCAGGAACATCATCAACTTCGGTTATAATTCCCATGGCGTTAGGGTCAGATAAAGATTTAATAATTTCTATTTCGCTATAATGGCTATCAAGATAACCTAACAAATCTTCGTTCGGAATAAATGACGAATAAGAATCTATCCATGTCTCGTGCAAAATTCGCCGAATCGTTTCTGTATCATTCTTCGTCCATAAGCGAAATATAATTTTCATTTCCGCTTCCTATTTATTTGTTGGCGAGCCAGAATTTCTATTGTGCGAATTTTGTCTTTATAGAAATTATTTCGATTCATCTGTTCTACAGTCAGTTTTGCGTCTGTATTGCCTTCCCAGCGACGACAAAGATAAATCGGTTCGTATATTCTGCCAATTTGATAATCGCGAGTAATGCGCAAAGCCACTGCATAATCTTCTCCGTAATTTACGTTTGGAAAACCGCCAAGTTCGCGCAACAAAGCAGTGTTGAAGGCGCGCGGCGCTCCGAGTCCGTTAATACGCAAAGCATTGTTCCTTCCATTTTTCAAAGTCCATTCTCTATGATCAATTATGCCGGGCGGAATTTCTTTTAATTCCATATTAACCAATGTGTATGAACCAATTACCATCGCATATTTGTTTTTGCGAAATTCATCCACAATTTTTTGAATTACGTTTGTTCCACTATACAAATCATCCGAATCGAGTTGAATTGCGTACTTACCACAGAACTTTGAATACAGAGCTTCATTCCAACATCCACCGATACCCAAATCGGTGCGTTGAGGAATAATATGCTTTACTTGAGGATTGTTTTCGGAAAGTTCTCTCAGCAAATATGTTGTCCCATCTGTCGAGTAATTGTCAACTACAATACAATTGAAAGAGAAATCCGTTTTTTGCTCCAGCACACTTTTCACAGCATCCCCAACTGTTTGCAGGCGGTTTTTAACAGGAATTATAACACTTGCTTCTACCGGAAATTGAAAATCATATTTAGGCGTCTTTAAAAATTTAGGCGCTAACCAAGCGTCTATTCTTTTTAGATGCTCAGTTGCCGCTTTTTCAAATTCGATTTGCACATTACGGTTACGCGGATCGACATAATCGAACTGCTTTTCGCCTTTTTGTAAGTATCCGCTCTCTTTCTTTGTGTACAAATATTCTTGAATTAGAAATACTCTATAATCTAAAGATGTCTTTAGACGTAATTCATAAAGTCCCGCAAATTTTGAATTCTTTAGCTTGCCATATTTCTTCAAGGAGCGCATAACGGCTTCAGTTGAAAATAACATCATAGGTCCAAAATCGAAATCATCGCGGATACTTCCTAATTGATATTCGTTCAATGGATGTTCAGCTGTTGCGCCATTTTTTGCATCATAATAATTAGAATAGATTATGCCAGCTCTAGTATCATCTGCAACACTTATTAAACGTTCAAATGTGTTTTGTCCTAATTTAATTTCGCAAGGCGTTACTGCAACAAGAAAAAACTTCGTTTTGATTTTATTGATTAGAAAATTCCAACTCTTGCCCGAAAATAAAGAATCGAATTTATAGATTTCACATTTAGGGTGTGAGCTAAATCGTTCAAAAGAGCTAGGAAATATAACTTTTTGAATTAATGATGATTCAAGAAATTGCGCGTGAATTGTGTTTGATAAATTATGAAATGTAATGATTGTAATCGAATTCATATTAATGAAAAAGGTTATTTGTTTTGCATTTTAACGCCACTACTTTAAGGGCATGGCAATTATTAATTGTCCATCAGATGAGCAATCGCCATCAAGGCGGCGCCCACTACAGGTGGTGATTCAGGTGATCGTAATAAAATGCCTTTGATTTTTCTTTTTATATCGTGCTTGATAAATTTAGAATAAACGTTATCATCTTCAAACAAGCTTCCGATTAAAGCTAAGTTTCGTTTTGGAGGTTTACTTCTCCTTTTATTTATTTTCTCTACAACAACAGCAATAACATTCGTTAAGTCATCGCTTGCCTGTTTTAGAATTATTTTTGCAATTTTATCTCTTTGTGAAACCGCGTTTATTACCATCGGCGCTAACGATGCAAGCGCAAAATTATTTCTATAAACCGCCTCTATGATTGCTTCTTGATTTCCTAAATTAAATTCATAGTCAAAAATATTCCAAAGTTTAGTTTTTTTGCCATACCCGTCTATACATTTTACAACGGCTCTAATTGCTTCTCTTCCAATTGCATAGCCGCTTCCCTCGTCTCCAATAATTCTACCCCAGCCGCCCGCACGAAATATTTTCCCCTTTTCATTTTTTCCAAAGACAATAGAGCCGGTTCCGGCAATTACAACAATACCCGGCTTGCCGGAAAAAGCTCCTTCAAGCGCAATTCTTGCGTCACTCTCAATAATTAGTTTATTGATATTAAGATTCTTTTGAGCGGCAGTTTTTAGAATCTCGTCAAAAATTATTTTTTGATCTGAAGTTCTTCCTGCGCCTGCTAAGCCCGCAACAACAGCACCGATTTCTGAAATATTGCATCCAATAGTACGACAACAATTTTGAATAAGATCGAGTATTAATACGGCGGTTTGCTCTAAGCCGATAATTTGAAAATTAGATGGACCACCTTGAGTTTCGGAAAGGATTTTACCATCTAAAGAGCATAATACGGCGTTGGTTTTTGTGCCGCCGCCATCAATGCCGATTACATATAGGTGTTTATTCATAGAATGACAAAATATTGACGTAAATTTGCAGAAAAGCAATGTCAGATGGAAGAGAGACAATAAAAAGAGACACGAAATTACTAATTCAAATGATTTATTCCTATTTTGCAGTACTGAGATTTTATGAAACCATTATTAAATCTTGTGTGTTAATAAATAGGAATCATTAAATAAGACCTATGAAAGGAACTTTATGAAACGCATTTCAGCCTTATTACTAACATTTATATTCATATTTGCGATTGCATTTTCACAGCAAAGCAAATTAACTAAAGCTCCAAATTTTTCTTTAAAAACAAAAGATGGAAAGATTGTAGAACTCGCCAAACTTAAAGGTAAAGTTGTTTTAGTAAATTTCTGGGCGACATGGTGCCCGCCCTGCCGAGCAGAAATTCCTGATTTCATCAAAGTATATAATGAATACAAATCCAAAGGATTTGAAATTGTCGGTATAGCGCTTGACCGAGGGGGTTGGTCTGTCGTTACACCTTTTGTTGAAAAAAATAAAATTAACTATCCGGTTGTTATGGGCGATATGAAAATTGTAGAAGCATACGGCGGGATTGAAGCAATTCCAACTTCATTCTTTATTGATAAAAATGGAAATATTGCCGATCGTCATATGGGTATGATTATGAAATCAGATCTTGAGAAAAAAATAAATTCATTATTAAAATAGATATTTTCCTATTTGTAACTCTCTATCCTCTGTGGTTAAAAATACAATAAACAACAGAGTGCATAGAGAACACGGAGATTCACTGATAAAGTAGACATGAAAAAAATCATTATATTAATCTCAACGTTTCTAATTTCTATTGGAATAATTACGGCTCAAACCAATACTACTGCAAGTCAAGTCGGAGTTGAAATAAAGCTATCTGCCGATAAAGCAAGGGCTGGCGAGATTATTAAAATCGCAATTATACTCAACATCAATGATGGCTGGCATATAAATTCACATAAGCCGACGTTTGATTATTTAATTGGAACATTGTTCGAGCTTGAGCCGAAAGAAGGATTTATTCTTGCCGATATTCATTATCCCAATGGCAAATCTGAATCATTTTCCTTCGCCGAACAACCTATAGATGTTTATGATGGAACAGTTATTATTTATGCGTCTTTAAAAATTTCAGAAAAGATAAAATCTGGATTTGATACATTAAATGCGAGCGTTACGTTTCAAGCATGTAATAACAATATTTGTCTTGCTCCATCAATCGCACAAGTATTGATTCCGGTTGAAATCGCAAAGAACAATGAACAGATTGTTTTACAAAATCAGGATTTGTTTAAGAACTATGTTCTTAACTTAAAATCAGATAATAATAATTTTGCTTCGATGTTCGATGAAAAGGGAATGCTGTTGACATTCGCCGCAATTTTTCTCATCGGTTTAGCATTGAACTTAACCCCATGTGTCTATCCGATGTTATCTGTAACAGTTTCTTTGTTCGGTTCGCAAACAGAAACGAAAATATTAAAAGTATTTCTGAAAGCAGTTGTATATGTTCTTGGCATCGCTTCAATGTACAGCATACTTGGAGTTTCAGCGGCGTTAGGCGGAGGTTTATTTGGAAGCTGGCTGCAAAGTCCATGGGTATTGGGCGGAATTGCGGCGCTGTTATTTGGATTAGCGCTCAGTTCATTCGGGCTATATCAAATTCAAATGCCGTATTGGCTAACAAGCAAATTAGGCGGAACAACTGGAAGCGGTCTTATTGCAATTTATTTTTCGGGACTTGTTGTCGGCATATTTGCCGCACCGTGTGTTGGTCCGCCTGTGATTGCGCTTCTTACTTTAGTCGCCGCAAAAGGAAGCATTGCATTTGGTTTCTGGACATTTTTCCTTTTAGCTCTCGGGCTCGGATTTCCGTATTTAATACTCGGTACATTTTCCGGACTCATTAAGAAAATTCCGCGCTCTGGCTCCTGGCTTGTTTGGGTCGAACATATTTTTGGGGTAATTTTAACTGGTGCGGCATTATTTTATCTTTCGCTTGCTGTTGCGCCTAAGTTAGCCGTTTATGTTATTCCAATTACATTAATTATTGGCGGAATTTATTTAGGATTTATTGACGGTTCAGGAAAAGAAAAAAAAGCTCTTAAAAGAATTCAGATTATTTTCGGTTCTATCGTTATTATACTTGGCGCTATCTTTCTTAATAATTTACGCGATACGGGAATGAGCTGGGAAAAGTATTCCAAAGAAAATATAGAAAACGCTATTAGTAGCAACACACCAATAATCATGGATTTCTATGCAGATTGGTGCATACCTTGTATCGAGTTAGACAGAAATACATGGACGGATAAAAAGGTAATTGAAGCATTGGATAATTTTAAAAGAATCAAAGTGGACCTGACTCATTTCGATTCTCCCGAGTCGGAGGCATTAAGGAGAAATTTTAATATTTCCGGTGTTCCCACCATAATATTTTTAGATGGAAAAGGAAATGAAATTTCAGATATGCGAATAGTTGGTTATATTTCACCAAAAGAATTTCTTGAAAAATTGAACTTAGCATTTCCACGAATTTAAGCATCTATTTTATAAAAGAAAGTAATGCCTGATAATATTCTTCTAATAATTTTTGGAGTTTTATCAACTATTGCGTTAGCTATTGGCGCACTTGGAGTTTATCTTGCAATGATGAATGCAAAGAAAAATGACAGCGAACTAAAAATGGTATTCTGGGCGGTTGTAGCGCTTGCAGGATTTACATTCGGCGGTATGAGTTGGGCATATTTTATAATTCCAATTCTTGCTAATCGCTTATTTTAATGCTTGCCTTTGAATCAAGTCTGATTTACTTTTAGTCATTTAGAAATGCACTTCATTAAAAATGAGAAACAGCGTAAATAGATTATATCTTCCCAAACTTATCTCGCCGTATAAAATTCAAGAATTTCTCGATGCAATTCCGTACAGCGATGAAACCCGGTACCGTTGTCCGCAAAGTGTATTGCAGGATAACAAAGCGCACTGTTTTGACGGAGCGGTTTTCGCTGCGGCGGCTCTGCGGATGATTGGCTTTCCGCCATTGCTTGTTGAATTACTTCCAAATGAAAATGATGATGACCACATAATTGCAATTTTCAAGCAAAACAACCATTTTGGCGCAGTTGCAAAATCAAATTTCGTCGGACTTAGATATCGTGAGCCAGTTTACAGGAACTTGCGTGAACTAATTATGTCTTACTTTGAATCTTATTTCAACGTAAAAAGAGAACGAACTTTAATCGGTTATACGACGCCACTAAATCTCAACAAGTTCAACAAACAAAATTGGATTTTAAACGACTTTGCTATGGAATCAATAGCAGATGCGCTTGATGAATTAAGAAAATACAAAATACTTACGCCGGCTATGAAGAGGAAACTTACAAAAGTAGATTTGCGTTCATATAAAGCGGGACTACTTGGCGCAAAAAAATCAGGTTTATTTAAACCTAAAATATGAAGGATCGAACTTATGACGGAAATAGAAAGCTTAATTCAGAAAATCGAGAATTTGCCATATTCACTCACTCTCGCAATTAATGGATTATCAGATGAACAATTAGATATGCCTGCTGGCGCGAACAAATGGACGATTAGGCAAATTGCACATCATATTGCAGATGCTAATATCAATGCTTATACTCGAATGAAACTTATTGCAACTGAAGATAAGCCGATTTTGAAACCATACAATCAAGATCTTTGGTCAAATTTTGCCGATGCGAAGTCAAGCAAGCTTGAACCTACATTATTACTATTGAAAGGTTTGCATGATCGCTGGGTTCAATTCCTACGTTCTCTTCCAGAAGCGAGTTGGACAAGAGAAGGAATACACCTTGAAAAAGGTAAAGTCAGTTTGCAAGACGTTTTAAGAACTTATGCAAGTCATGGCGAATCACACATGAACCAAATTATTGAATTTCGCGAGAAGATGAAATGGTAAGTGATTTACACAAATGGGTAAAATCTTTTCCGGCGGCAATAACTGTATGCGATAGCGATGGGATTATAATAGAAATGAACGAGCGCTCAGTCGAGACTTTTAAAGAAGAGGGCGGCGAGAAACTTATCGGCTTAAATCTTTTAGATTGCCACCCAGAGCCGGCTCGTTCAAAATTAAAAGAGTTACTATCGCATAAGCAGACGAACGTTTATACAATTGAAAAGAACGGAATAAAGAAAATCATATATCAATCACCCTGGTATGAGGATGACAAATTTGCCGGATTAGTAGAAATAAGTTTTCCTCTTCCTAACGAATTGCCTAATTTTGTAAGAAAATGAAAAAGGAAGTTTAAATGGAATTTATAGATTGGAATGATACTTATAATTGTGGTATAAAAGAAATTGATAATCAGCATAGAGGTTTGTTTGATTTGATTAGCAAGCTCCACGATACAAAAAGCGTTTATGAGAATGATAAATATTTTATCGCAACATATAATCTTTTTGCAAAATTTGCCCGAATTCATTTTGCAACCGAAGAACGATACATGCTTGATGCAGAATATTCAAATTTTATCGCGCACAAAAAATCACACGATAATTTTCTAATAAAATTAGAAAAATTTACTAACGACTTAAGTGAACCAACGCAAGAAATACATAGTACAATACTTAATTTTTTAAAAGAGTGGTACATCGAACATATTCTTAGAATGGATAGAGACTATATTGAATCATTACAGAAAAAAGGATTCAAATAAAGAGGGGAATTGAAAATGAATGCAATAACTTGGGATGACAGTTACACTGTGGGAGTGGGTGATTTAGACAATCAACACAAAGGATTGCTAAATATAATAAACAGACTAATTGAAGCTAACAATAAAAAGGCAGACTCTAAGCAATGCTCAGATATTATAGCGTTGCTTATTCATTATGCATATACACACTTCGCCGCAGAAGAAAATTATATGACTCAAGTCGAATATCCAGATCAACAAAAGCATATCCTTGAGCATGTTGATTTTATTATGAAAGTAATGTCGCTTTCGTTAAAAGTTGAACAAGGTAGTCAATCTGATCGGAGCGAGTTGTTAGATTTTCTAAAAGAGTGGTTTGCTTCACATGTTCTTGGCACAGATCGCTATTATATTCCATATTTTGCGGCAAAAGGTTTCTGAAATTTTATTTACAATAATGAGGAATAATTATGTCGAAGCTTGATGAATTTAGAAATTACCGCACTGTAATGAATGAACGCATCAACCAGATTGATCACATCGGAATAAAACGGTTCTTTAATTTAGACTCAGCCGCATATAGAGAGGGCGCGTTAGACGCTAAGACAAAAGAACTTCTTGGCTTAGTGGCATCCTGCGTGCTTCGTTGTAATGATTGTATAGATTATCATTTAATTCAGTGCGTAGATGCAGGCTGGAAAGATGAGGAATTGTACGACGCTTTAAATGTAGCGCTTATAGTTGGCGGCAGTATTGTTATTCCGCACTTACGGCACGCAGTGGAAACAGTTGATACGTTGCGAGCTGAAAGAAAAACATACGAAGTATAACCATAAAGTATTTCTAAACAAAATAGGAGAACCTCATGTCAACGCATAGAAATTCTTTTAATATTTTTCTACTTGTAATAATTTTTTTAATAGGAATGGGAACATATATGAATGCACAAACTACTTCGCTTGCCTGGTTGAAAGAAGCGCAAGCAAAAGTTGAGAAAGAACTTATAGCAAAATACGGCGAGTCTCAAAAAGCTCGGATACAAAAGGGAATTAATCAGGTTTCAGATTACTGGCGCGCTGAAGACGGCGATGCGGAAGTATTTGAGGAGTTCATTAAAAGAAATTTTGCAGGCGATCAACAGACATTAGATGAAATGTTTAAGAGATATGAATATTTATTGGAGAAGCTTTACGGACATTTGAATGAAATAGGACTTGCATTCCGTGAACAAGCCGATTTGGATATTGGAAAAATATATCCTTTCGACGAAATTTTTGCCGCTTACTCGCCCGGCGCGCATATTACAGACGATTTCTTTAAAAATAAACTTGCATTTATTGTTTTGCTCAACTTTCCTTTAACTACGCTTGAAGAAAGATTAACAAAAGGAGTTCATTGGACTCGCCGTCAATGGGCAGAAGTTCGGCTTGCGCAAAAATTTTCAAAACGAGTACCTGCGGAAGTATATAAAGAACTTTCGGAAGCATCGGCAATTTCTGATCAATATATTGCAGAGTATAATATTTATATGCATCATTTGATTGATAATAAAGGGAACCGACTTTTCCCGCCTAAAATGCGCCTGTTATCGCATTGGAATCTGAGAGACGAATTAAAAGCAAATTATAACGACAAGGAAAAGGGAATTGCTAAACAGCGGATGATTCAGCAGGTTATGGAAAGAATTGTAACACAAACAATTCCCGAGGTTGTCATTAATAATCCGAATGTAGATTGGAATCCATTCACAAATGAAGTCAAGCCAGCGGCGGTCAAAGATGTTGAAGCGCCCGAAAAATCAAGTTTGAAAATAACAAATTCGCCTGAACCAGATACACGTTATTCAATGTTGTACAGAACTTTTTTTGCGTCAACTAAAGTTGATCCTTATTCGCCAACTGCGCCGACATTAATTGCCCGCCGATTTAATGAAGACAGGGAAATTCCGGAAGAACGAGTAAAAGCTATGCTCGAATCAATTCTAAGTTCACCGCTTGCACAAAAAGTTGCAAATATAATTGAACAGCGCCTTGGAAGAAAATTAGAACCATTTGATATTTGGTATAATGGTTTTCGTGCTCGCGGAAAATACACACCGGCGCAACTTGATGAAATCGTAAAGAAAAAATATCCGACAGCAGACGCTTTTAACGCCGATATGCCGAATATGTTAATGAAGCTCGGGTTTTCAAAAGAGCGCGCTGAAAATATATCAAACCTTATAGTAGTTGATCCGGCACGCGGTTCAGGCCATGCCGCTGGCGCCGCTATGAAATCCGCTAAAGCGCATTTAAGAACACGTGTCGGAAAAGATGGAATGGATTACAAAGGATTTAATATTGCGGTTCACGAATTGGGTCATAATGTTGAACAAACATTATCTTTGAACGACATTGATTATTACTTTTTAAATGGCGTTCCTAACACTGCGTTTACAGAAGCGATTGCTTATGTGTTTCAAAAAAGAGATATGGAAATTCTTGGTTTAGAATCTTCCGATGAAAAGAAAGAGACGTTGGATATACTTGGCGCTTTCTGGCAGACTTATGAAATTGCCGGAGTATCGTTAGTTGATATGGGAATCTGGCGTTGGATGTATGAAAATCCGAAAGCAACGCCGATTGAAGTAAAAAATGCAATTTTACAAATAGCGAAAGATGTATGGAATAAATATTATGCGCCTGTGTTCAAAAAGAAAGATGTGCTGTTGCTTGCAATTTATTCTCATATAATTCATTCGTTTCTTTATATTCCGGATTATGCAATCGGACATTTGATTTCTCATCAGATTGAAGAATATCTAAAAGGAAAAGACAAGATAGGTCCTGAAATTGAGCGTATAGTTACTGCTGGTTGTATTGCACCCGATTTATGGATGAAGAATGCAACTGGCAAGTTTGTAGGAGCTGAAGCGCTTTTAGAATCAACTAAAAAAGCGGTGAAGAATTATAAGCATTGAAGCAGAGTGTTCTGAAGTAACCGCTTCGCAAAGACTTTTTTTATGTATGACCGTTATTATGAAAGTTGTATTTGAATGACATTTCATGAAAAGACGAAAGAAAAGAATATTGTTCAAAGAGGTTCCTTGCAACGGATGCACGCTTTGCTGCCAAGGCGACTTGATAAGATTAGAAGATGAAGATGATCCGTCTAATTATCTCACAGAGCCTCATCCGTTTATTCATGGAACACTTATGCTTGCACATAAATCAAATGGAGATTGCATCTATTTAAAAGAGAACGGATGTAGCATACATAACCACGCACCTTTACTTTGCCGAGTTGCGGATTGTCGCAGCATAGCTTTAAAATATGATTATGAAACTGCGAGGAAATTACACGCAATGAATAAAATAGATATTAGAGTATGGGATAAGGGTCGGCAGTTGATAGAACAACAGAAGTTAAAGAGCAACCTTGTGGTTGACTAAAAAGTAAGAGATCTTGTCATTCCAACTTGTCCGCCTTTGGAGGAAATGTTTTTGAATCTTGGAATGAAAGAGAGTAAGATTCCCTCTTAAAACATGAGGGAATGACAGATGAGCTTGATGTCTGACACTTGCCTCAGAATTAGCAACGAGAAGTGTCTGACATCTAAATATGTAAGATTCCCGCTTTTGCGGGAATGACAACTTTTTAATCAACCTAGAGAGCTGAGCATGGAATTATTAAAGACGCCTAAACACCTAACCAATAAGTTAGCTTCAACATAAAAATATTATCAGATTTCGTATCAATTAAACGATTGAATGATTTTCTCATGTTGAATCCGCCGTCAATTTCTTTATCGAATCTGCTTTGTGTCCAGACGAGATAGAGGGTTGAACCGGGTAAATATTCCCAGCGAAGCACCGCATTTGCGCGCAGTTCTACGCGGTTAAAATTCGGATCTTCGATTCGCTTTGTTCTTGCAATACCCAAACCATCTGGATCAAGATAATAATAATGAGTACCTCCAAAAGTTGAATCGGTAATTGATGAACCGCTTTCTCCAAAAATATTAAAATTGTACGACTTTGGTTGCATCAACTCTTTATAGCGAGAATATTTTCCTGTAGCAAATAACGGTTGTATATATAATTGAAAACTAAGATTTGGATTAAGTGTCCAATTAACCCTAAGATTCGTAGAAAATTCTTTGTAATTCAAATCAGCAAAAATATATCTCCGCCCATAAGTAGAAATCGCATTGTTATCATCATACGAAGTTACCCACTGCGCGGGATTAACAGAAGTGGCAAATGCGGGACCTATCGTAACAGAGAGACTTGATAAGGGTCTCATTGTTAAATATGTCTCGAAGCGATATACGTATTCATTTTTTCTTCTGAAAGCATACATATAGAATTCGCCAATATAGTCTGCTCTGCCGTCCGTATAGTATTCCATGCCGTATTCATGCGCTGGCAGATTAAGCGTAAGCGGGCCGCCGCGAGTGCGGTTGTTATTTATACTTTCAAATCCATAATCATAAAAAAATCCGATTGTATGATAATTCGTAAATTGATAATTTACTCTTCCCCAAATACCACGCCATAAAGTGTTTCCTCCGAAATCGAGCGTCTGGAAATACGAGGCATAAATATTTACGTATCGATAGTAATCTGTCGGCTCGTTCCATTTATAACCGGTTGCAATGTGATAATTTATGATATCTGTCCGACTTACAAAGCCGAGATCGCTTGGTTCAAATCCCGGACTGACAAACCCTAAAGCAGAATTTAGAATCCATCTTCCCTTTTGCTTATTAAAGTTTATTCTGCCGGCATAACCAGATAAAGTTGTCGCATTGCTATCAATTGAAACATGTTTAGCGTCTGGTCTTTCATAATAATGAGGCCAGCCGGTTTGCAGGTCTAATATTCGTTCTTTCGATCCTTGAATATTAGAAAAAGCTGTCCACATAGAAACCATATATTCTTTTTCCGAATCTAAGGCAGTCCAGCCATCAACGCCGCCGATGAATGCATTTGAATTAACGGCCGATCTCATTCCATCATCTTTGAAAAACCTGTGAGATAATGTAACAAGCGCGCCAAATCCTTGTTTGCCATCGTTGAAATCTTTTTGCACTCGACCAATTGTATATGAAGTTAGCGGCTCTACTTCAAAATCCCAGTGTTTGCCTGAAGTATCTATTCTTGCGTACTCACGATTGGTAAGTGCTTCGATAAATCCGAAATTCCATCCGTCAACAACCTTGCCGGTAAGTTTTGCCGCTCCTAATATTCGTGTGCCCATTGGAACTTCAGCAAAATTGTTGTTGGGCAGGTTACGTTGTGGATTTCGACCAACTCTTCTGCTGTAAAATAAATTAGGATTCGACCAATTAAATGACCAATAATTATTTACTCCGCCTTGTCCGAATGAAAAGATATTCATCCCCTCAATGAAGAATGGCCGCTTTTCGGAATAATAAGTCTCAACATCACTTAGATTCACAACCGCGGGATCTACTTCAACTTGTCCAAAATCGGGATTAATAGTTGCATCGAGCGTTAGATTGCTTCCTATACCAAGTTTAAAATCACTACCGATACCGGGAGAAAATTCGGAGCCAGAATTAAACGGATCTCCTTGCCTACGTTGAACTAATTCTTGTTTTGCAGTGATATAGGGCCGCGCTTCAAATCGAGCAGGCGGTTTTATATTTTCAATGCCGATCAAATCTGGAAATCGTGATACAAATCCGCTTTCGTTACGAGGTGTATAAACCAAAAAGGATTGTTCTTTCTTTCTGCCAATTTCGCGTAAAAAATTTATACCCCAAATATGATTTTCTTTTTCATCAAAACGTAATTGTGAAAAAGGAATTTTAATTTCGACACACCAGCCCTCTTCATTAATTCGAGTTTTCGATTCCCATACGCCATCCCATGTTCCGTTGTTCCAATCATCGTTGTATAATATCCCGTCCATTTGCGTCCCAGCTGCAGATACCGAAAAATAGAATCCATTTCTATGATCATGGTAAGAGTCAATAGCTACAGCGAACATATCAGCGCCAACTTCATTATCACGCCGCGAAAGGCGTTTATAGATTGAATCAGGTTGAGAATCTTT
>JBBIII010000039.1:0-22108 GCA_037446575.1 Ignavibacteriales bacterium | reverse complement strand
CGTTCGCCTGGTTTTACTGCCATATTTTTCTAAGGTCATTTTATATTTATTTTGGGCAAGTGTGAAAAAATATATGAAAAATGAAACTCCAAATGTTATAGCAATAATATTAAATTATAATAACTATTTAGATACAATTGAGTGTATTCATTCATTATTGAATTGTACTTATCCCAAGTTAAAAATAATAATAGTTGATAATGGTTCAACAGATGATTCGGAAAGAAAAATCCAAAATATATTTCCATGGATTGAAATAATTCAAACAGGAAGTAATTTGGGATTTGCTGAAGGGAATAATATCGGAATAAGACATGCTCTATCAGACAATCCTGAATATATTTTGATACTTAATAACGATACATTAGTAGAGCCATCGTTCCTTTCACCTTTAATTGACGCACTTAATAAAAATTCAGATGCAGGTGTAGCTTGTGGAACAATATGTTTGTTCCCTGAGAAAGAGAAAATATGGTATGCAGGTGGTAGATTTATTAAATGGCGTGCATCAGGTTTTTCATATGGTACTAATATATATGATAGTTCAATAAAAACTGAATCGACAAGTATTGTAACATTCATACCCGGATGTATGATGCTGATACATACACGTATTTTGGAAAAAGTTGGATTATTTAATGATAGTTTTTTTATGTATGTCGAAGATGTAGAATTTTCAGCTCGTGTTCACAATAATGGATTCAATTTGCTTTATGTGCCAAAATCTCGAATATATCATAAAGTTAAACATCGTAATACAAATCCTTTTCAGCTATATTATAATGTTCGTAATCGTTTCTTGTTAATTTCGTTAACAATAAAGGGATTGTGTAAATGTACTGCTTATTTTTATTTAGTATTCACAATCTCATTTAAATCTATTATTTATATGTTTTTAAATCCAAAAATGATATATGCAAGCTGGTTGGGGGTGATCGATTTTATTAAAGGCAATTTATATAGCGGAAATGGAATGTTGTTTAAAGAGAATTAGAATATTGTATAAAATAATATGGAGTAAAAATAATTATGAAAAAAGTATTAGTCTGTGGTGCCGGAGGTTTCATTGGTAGTCATCTTGTTAGAAAGTTAAAACAAGAAGGTTGTTGGGTACGTGGTGTGGATTTGAAATATTCAGAATTTTCAGAAACAGCCGCTGATGAATTTGTTATTGGTGATTTACGTGATCAAAATGTATGTAAAAATATTACAGAAATTCAATTTGATGAAATATATCAACTTGCAGCTGATATGGGGGGTGCAGGTTATATTTTTACAGGTAATCATGATGCAGATGTAATGCATAATTCAGCTACAATAAACCTTAATATGGTAGAACGAGCTCGAGTGTCAGGAGCGAAAAAAATATTTTATTCATCGTCTGCATGTATTTATCCTGCATATAATCAAGAAGATCCTGATAACCCAAAGTGTTCTGAAGATTCCGCATATCCAGCCGCCCCTGATAGCGAATATGGATGGGAAAAACTTTTTAGTGAGCGCCTTTATCTTTCTTATAATAGAAATTACAATTTACAAGTAAGAATTGCACGTTTCCATAATATTTTTGGTCCTGAAGGAACATGGCAAGGGGGACGAGAAAAAGCTCCAGCGGCTATGTGTAGAAAGGTTGCAGAAGCCAAAGATGGAAGCGAGATTGAAATGTGGGGCGATGGTAAACAAACAAGATCCTTTTTATACATAGATGAATGCCTTGAAGCAGTTAAAAGACTTATGGAGAGTAATTTTAGTGGCCCAATGAATATTGGTTCTGAGGAAATGGTTACAATAAACCACCTTGCAGAAATGGCCATGCAAATAGCTGGTAAAAAACTTGTAATTAAGCATATCCCTGGTCCTTTAGGAGTCAGGGGAAGGAACTCTGATAATAGATTAATGCGTGAAAAAATTGGATGGGAACCTACAAAAAAATTATTTGAAGGACTAGAAAAGACTTATTATTGGATTAATCAACAAGTAAAATTATCAAACAATACTAAGAGTTTTTAAATATGAGTTATAAAGATAAACGCACGATATGGATACTTTCTGAATTATATTACCCCGAAGATTCTGCCACGGGACATAATATAACAAATGTTGCCGAAGGATTGGCGAATTCATTTAGAGTAAGGGCATTATGTGCGCAGCCAACCTATAGCGGACGTGGAAAAAAAGCACCAATAAATGAAGTTCATAATAATGTTCATATTCATCGTTGTCGTGCTACAGCTTTAAATAAAGATATAATATTTTTTAGATTAATAAATCTTATTACAATAAGTGTTTCGATTTTCTTGAATGCAATATTTAGAATTCGGCGTGGAGATGTGACTTTAGTGGTTACTAATCCACCTACGTTACCGTTTGTGGCCTTTTTAGCATGTAAGATACGACATGCAAAAATTATTTTACGTATAGAAGATGTTTATCCTGATGCGATAATTACAGCAGGGATGGCTGATACAAGTTCACTTTTTATAAGGATATTGGATAAATTGCAACGCTATATATATGAAAATGTGAATAAAATTATCGTATTAGGAAGGGATATGAAAAAGTTGGTTGAAAGAAAGATGAATCACAATAAAGAAAATATTGTGCTTATTACAAACTTTGCTGATATAGATCAAGTTAAGCCACTTCGTCGTAAAGATAATTTATTCCTAGAAAAACACGGTTTAGTTGATCGTTTTGTAATTCAATATTCAGGTAATATGGGTAGAACACATGATATTGAAACATTAATTGAAGCCGCTAAAATACTTCAAGGAGAAACATTAATTCATTTTCTTTTTATAGGTTTCGGTGCTAAAGAACAATGGCTTAGAAAAGCTCAAAAGGATCTCAACTTAAAAAATGTTTCAATTTTTCCATTTCAACCAAGAGCAGAATTAGAGGTCTCTCTCAATGCATGTGATTTAGCAGTAATTTCTTTTGTAAAAGGCATGTCTGGTATTTCAGTGCCTTGTAGGATGTACAATATTATGGCGGTTGGGAAGCCAATTCTTGCATTAGCTGATGAGG
This sequence comes from Ignavibacteriales bacterium, assembly GCA_037446575.1. Lineage (GTDB taxonomy): Bacteria > Bacteroidota > Ignavibacteria > UBA10030 > UBA10030 > JBBIII01. The sequence continues at coordinate 19,081 of JBBIII010000039.1, read as the reverse complement.
ATTCAGAGCTGGCGCAATTAGTAAAAGAAGAACAAATTGGATGGGTAATAAAACCTGGGAATACTGATGATGTTGTTAAAGCGATTAAAGAGGCATTTAGTAATGAAGAAATCCTTTCTGATTTATCTAGACATGCTCGTCAATCAGCGGTTAAAAAATATTCTTTATTAAATATAGTGACTCAGTACAAAGTCTTAGTTGGTAATTTGATTAGATAATTAAAATTAAGCGTGTTAAATTAAATGCGGATTGGAATAAATCTATTATATTTGCTTCCAGGGATCGTTGGTGGAACTGAAACATATGCAAGGGGTCTATTATCCGGGTTATCAGAATTAGATAGTCAACATGAATATTTTATCTTTGCAAATAATGAATCATATGAAGATATTAAAAACACATATAGTAAATTTAATATCATTAAATGCCCTGTATTTGCAATATCGCGAATAAATAGATATTTTTTCGAACAAATAAAATTACCGAGTTATATAAAAAAACATAGAATAGATCTTCTTCATTCGCTTGGATATACTATACCTCTAAAATTATCTTGCTTTAATGTAGTAACGGTACCTGACTTAAACTACAAGGCATTTGGAAATCTTATGCCAATCACACGTAGGTTGATTTTAAATTTCTTTGTAAAAGAGTCAATAAAAAGATCAAACCGAGTCATTACCATTTCTGAATTTTCAAAGAGAGAAATATTGAAAGAATACAAAGTACCTGATTACAAGGTCGTTGTTACCTATTTAGCATCTGAATTTAGGTATAACTGTAATATAGAATTGAGAAAACAAGAAAATGGAGTATTTAAATATAAAAATATTAAGCCTTATTTTGTTGCCTTTAGCAGTACTTATCCAAACAAAAATATTCCACAATTAATAAAAGTGTTCACTAAGCTGAAAAAAAACAGAAGAATTAATCATAAGTTAGTTTTAATCGGGCATAAGCCTGAGAATTTATCTAAGGAAACGGGTGATTTTTCAAGTGAAGTATTTTGGACTAATTATGTTGAAAGAAATTTTCTATTTGAGATTTTAAAAAATGCGGATTTCATGGCTTTCCCATCTTATTATGAAGGTTTTGGATTACCTATATTAGAAGCAATGGAGTTGGGGTTGCCTGTAGTTTGTTCACAGTCCGCTTCTATTCCTGAAGTTGCTGGCGATGCGGCAGTTTATTTTGATCCTTTCTCTATTGATGATATTGCAGATAAAATTGAAGAAATTTCAAAAAATGTTAATTTAAGAATGAATTTAAAAGAAAGAGGATTTGAAAACATCAAGAGGTTCTCTTGGAAAAAAACTGCATCCGAAACTGTGGCGATATATGAATCACTAAAACAATAAATCAAATAATTATATTTAAGGTGTGATTATTTAGGAAAAATACAAGCTTGAAGAAGGATTAAAACAACATATTGATTGGTATAAAATGGGGAGAGAAAAAATAATAAAAGAATCAGATTCGTCTGAATAAATATTTGAATTGAAAACCATCCTTATAGCAGCCGGAACACGGCCTGAAATAATCAAAACAGCTCCTGTTATAATTGAAAATTAAAAATGTAAGAGGTCTGTATTATCTTAAAACTTTTCGGTTAAGGAGAGTAATTATTGATTATCTATAAATATTGTATATATTAGATATATACAAAAACGAACAAAATGGAAATCTTTGATAAATTTAGCGGATTTAATTGGGATAAAGCGAATCAGGATAAAAATTGGCAAAAACATGAAGTTGCATGGTGGGAATGCGAAGAAGTTTTTTTTAATCAACCGTTATATGTATATAAGGATAAAAAACATTCAAAGGATGAAGAGCGTTATTATGCTTTAGGTAAAACTAATGCAGAACGATTGACTTTTATTGTCTTCACAGAAAGAAAAGGAAATATCCGTGTAATTTCCGCACGAGATATGCACAAGAAAGAGAGGAAGATATACATTGAAAAAACTAAAAGAGATACCAAAATTTAGGTCGTTAGCAGAGGAAGAAAAATTTTGGGCTGATCATGACTCTTCTGAGTATATTGATTATAGCAATGTGGATATCGGCTTCTTTCCTGAACTTAAACCTTCAAGTAAGACTATCTCGATACGATTACCTGAATCATTGTTAGAAGCAATAAAACTTATAGCAAACAAACAGGATATCCCATATCAATCAATGCTGAAAATTCTCTTAACAGAAAAGGTGCGAGAAACTTTAAATATTGGAGCTAGAAAAAGTAACGCAGCTTAAAAAAATCTGATATATATAAAGACAAACAAACATTGAAAACCATTCTTATTGTCGCCGGTACTCGTCCGGAAATTATAAAAACTGTCCCGATCGTCATTGAAGCAAGAAAACGTAAAGACATAAAAGTTATATATTGCCTTACAGGTCAGCATAAGACGATGGCTATGGAAGCTTTATCTATCTTTGATATAGAACCTGACGATGACTTACAGATAATGCGCCCGAATCAGACTTTGAATATGATTTGCGAATCGGTGTTTGCAAAGTTGCCGAACGTGTTTGAAAAAGTAAAACCTGATGTTGTAATGGTGCAGGGAGATACTACTACAGCGGCTATGACTGCCTTATGCGCTTTTAATATGAAGATTCCTGTAGCGCATATAGAAGCCGGATTGCGTTCTTTCAATTTGGATGCTCCGTATCCTGAGGAATGCAATAGGCGACTTATTAGCGTTGTTTCAAAATATAATTTATGCCCAACTCAAATGGCTAAGGGAAATTTAGTTAAAGAAGGTGTAGCAAACCCAACTTTATTTATAACAGGTAATACAGTAGTTGATGCTATTCGAATAATTCAGGAAAAATATTCTCTCGATAATATAGATAATTTTGAAATACCGATTAAAAAGCCATTTGTTCTTATCACTGCTCACAGAAGAGAAAGTTTTGGAGATGGATTCAAGAATATTTGCTCGGCTATTAAAGAATTAGCAGAGGATTATTCGGACTATCAATTTATTTATCCCGTTCATTTGAATCCGAATGTAAAAGATCCGGTTACAAGATTATTGGGTAATTTTAAAAATATTCATTTAATTGAACCAATTCCGTATCTTGAATTGCTTACTTTGTTAAAGAACTGCGAGTTTGTTCTTACGGATTCAGGCGGTATTCAGGAAGAAGCGCCGTCATTCGGCAAGCATTGCATTGTGATGCGTGATGTAACCGAGCGAATGGAAAGTGTAAATCTCGGAATGTCCGAGCTTGTAGGTACAGATGTCCACAAAATTGTAAATGCGGTAAAGCGAACAATTGATGGTAAAATCAGACATGATATTAAACAAAATCCTTACGGTGATGGTTATGCATCAAAAAGGATATTGGAAATTCTAATGTAAGTCGACTCGCTGAGTCGACAGAAGGAAAGGAAAAGATGAGGTTGACCAAAAAGTAAGAATTATTGTCATTCCCAAATGATTTTATTGGGAATCTTACATGAAAACGACAAATAAGATTCCCGCCTTCGCGGGAATGACAACTTTTTAGTCAACCACTACATAAAATGAAACCAAGGACACAACATATTATCACAGTATTAATTGATTTAGTGACAATCAATTTGGCATACATCGCATATTATTATTTAAGAATTCGATGCCAGTGGATACCGTATAATGTTGAACCAGATTTAATAATGCCGATGATAGCAATATCGATTTATTGGTTAATATGGTTCAGTTTATTTGGATTATATAAATTATGGTATGAACAATCAAGGATTGATGAAATCCTTACTATTTTTAAAACTACTATTGTAGGTGTGCTTGTATTATTTTTTCTAATCTTCTTTGATGATAAACCGGGAGAAGTAGTAGTACACTCGAGGTTATTGATATTCGGTTATTGGTTATTATTATCTGTGTTTGTAACGACAGGTCGAATGAGTCTACGTTTAGTTCAAAGAAGGTTGCATTTAGCTGGCGTTGGATTACGAAATACAATAATTGTAGGTTGGTCAGATAAAGCTTTTGAGTTATTTGATATGGTGCAAAATTATCCTGCATTAGGGTATAAAGTAGTAGGGTTTGTGAAAGTTGAAAAAAAGATAAGCGAAAAATTTCGGTACAAACAAAAAAAATACAATAACATACCTTTACTTGGTACTTTAAAGACTTTAGCTCAGACAATAAAAAAAAATGAAGTCAGCGAATTGTTAGTTGGACTCGATACAACTGAACGCAAATATATGATAGAAATAATGCGTCAATGCGATGTGCTTGATGTAGGTATAAAGATAATGCCAGAATTATATGAAATTGTAAGCGGGCAAGCGCGTATAAGTTCATTATATGGTCTGCCTTTAATGGATGTGAGGCCTCAGTTGATGAAACCTTGGGAAGAAGTCGCTAAGCGAACTCTTGATATTTTATTTTCCTTTAGTGTTTTGGTTATCGGGTTGCCTATATGGTTGTTGGTCGCTATTGCCATTAAATTAGATTCTAAAGGTCCTATACTATACAAACAGACTCGAGTTGGAAGAAACGGAATTCATTTTAAAATGTTAAAATTCAGATCAATGCGCTCCGATGCCGAGCGACATTCAGGTCCGAAGTGGGCGGCGAAAAACGATCCTCGTGTTACGAGAATTGGAAGACTTCTGAGGAAAACTCATTTAGATGAAATTCCCCAATTTATTAATGTTTTTATAGGAAACATGAGTTTAGTTGGTCCTAGACCGGAACGTCCATTTTTTGTAGAAAAACTTACTAAAGAAATTCCGTTGTATAATCATAGGCACAGAGTTAAGCCAGGAATAACAGGTTGGGCACAGGTTAAGCATAAATATGACGAAAGCATGGAAGATGTACGTGCGAAAATCAAATACGATTTATTCTATATCGAGAATATCTCTTGGAGATTGGATTTGAAAATTCTATTAAATACGCTGTATGTAATGATAACAGGAAAAGGACATGCGTGATTAAGAAGGAAGAAGTTAGAAGGAAGAAGTAAGAAATTAGAAGTTTGAATGAACTGCTAATTGGAAAGTATTAAAAAGAAAGTAGAAGAGATGAAGCCAATACATATGGTAGATGTCATAGGACAGTACAAGAAAATAAAATCTGAAATAGATGAAGCGGCTTTGCGTGTCATCGAATCTGGACAATATATTCTCGGAAAAGAGGTTACGGAATTTGAAAACGAGATTACGCAATATTTAGGAGTAAAACACGCAATCGGTTGTGCATCTGGAACAGATGCCCTCTTGGTTGCAATGATGGCGCTTGGAATAGGTGCCGGCGATGAAGTAATTACAACTCCTTTTACATTTGTCGCTACAGTTGAAACTATCGTATTGTTGGGCGCAGTACCGATTTATGTCGATATCGATCCAAAAACATATAATCTGGAACCAACTAAAGTTGAAGCGGCTATTACAAAGAAAACGAAAGCAATAATTCCGGTTCATTTGTATGGACAATCGGTGGATATGGAACCGTTGATGGAAATTTCTAATCGGTATAATATTCCAGTCATTGAAGATATGTGTCAGGCAATTGGCGCTGACTACAAGGGAAAGAAAGTAGGCGGATTTGGAAAAATATCATGCATCAGTTTTTTCCCGAGTAAAAATTTGGGAGCTTTTGGCGATGCAGGTATGGTCGTTACTAACGATACACAGCTTGCAGAAAAGTTAAGAATGATAGTTGTGCATGGTTCGCGCATTCGATATAAACATGAAATTCTCGGAGTGAACAGCCGATTAGACACATTGCAAGCTGCGATGTTGCGTGTAAAATTACGTTATCTCGATCAGTGGATAGAGGCGAGGCGTAAGGCGGCGTCTTTCTATAACAAATTATTTGCAGGCACGGATGTGGAAATTCCATTTGAAGCATCTTATGGAAAGCATGTTTATCATCAATATACAGTTCGCCATAAAAGACGAGATGATATTGTGAAACACTTGAATGAAATGAAAATTCCCCACGCTATTTATTATCCGATACCATTGCATTTACAGGATGCCTATAAGAAATTTGGCAGACCGATCGGAACATTCCCGATAACAGATAAAGCGGCGGAAGAAGTTCTATCGTTACCGATGCATACGGAATTAGATGAAGAACAACAAAAATATATTGTTCAATCAATTTTAGAATCTATAGATTAATACTGGATATCATATGAAACGTTCACTAATAATAATACCAACATACAACGAAATAGATAACATACCTTTGATTGTGCCAGAAATATTAGCTCAAGATGAAAGTTTTGAAGTTTTAATTGTTGATGACAATTCACCGGATGGCACTGCGAAATTAGTTAAGGAAATGCAGTTAACTAATCAGCGCATACATCTTATTGAGCGCGAAGGTAAAATGGGACTTGGAACGGCGTACGTTGCAGGTTTCAAGTATGCAATTAAGAATAAATTCGATTTTATATTTGAAATGGATGCGGATTTTTCTCATGATCCAAAGTCATTAAAGAATTTATTAAAAAAGGCGGAAGAATGTGATCTCGTAATTGGTTCTCGCTATATAGCTGGTGTAAATGTTGTGAATTGGCCAATGAGTAGATTGATATTAAGTTATTCAGCGAATTTATATACACGTATAATAACTGGTATGCCTGTACGAGATGCGACTGCTGGATTCAAATGTTATCGGAGAGTCGTACTCGAGAGTATAAATTTGGATACAATAAAATCTAATGGATACAGTTTTCAGATTGAAACTAACTTTAAAGCTTGGAAAAAGGGATTTCGCATATGTGAAGTGCCGATAGTATTTGTTGATAGACGAGTTGGCAGTTCAAAAATGTCTAAACATATCGTACATGAAGCCGCTTGGATGGTATGGAAGCTTAAAATCAAAAGTATATTTTCAAAGGATAATTTCTGAATAATGACTTCGATAAAAAAAAAGTCAAAATTTGACATATCAGTTGTAATCGTAAATTACAATGTCAAAGATTTCCTTTGTCAGGCAATTTTATCATTACAGACCGCATTAAAAGGAATAAGTTCAGAGATAATAGTTGTTGATAACGCCTCGGACGATGGAAGCAGCGAGATGGTCAACAAGCGGTTCCCGCGTGTAGTCCTTATTAAAAATTCAGATAATTTTGGTTTTGCAAAAGCAAATAATATTGCGCTAAGGCAAGCTAAGGGGCGCTATATTTTACTAATAAATCCAGATACAATTGTGCAGGAAGACACAATCAAGGTAATGTTAAAATTTCTCGATGAACACACAGAAGTAGGTTTAGCAGGTTGTAAGATATTGAATCCGGATGGCAGTTTTCAACTTTCATGCAGGCGCGGATTTCCAACACCGTGGGTGGCATTCACAAAATTATTTGGGTTGAGTAGATTATTCCCGAAATCTAAAATATTTGGTCAATACAATCTTACCTATCTCGATATTGACGAAACATATCCGGTTGATGCTGTCAGCGGTTCATTTATGATGGTGCGAAATGATGTTATTAAAGAGGTTGGCGGATTGGATGAAAGATATTTTATGTATGGCGAAGATCTAGATTGGTGTTATAGAATTCGACAAGCCGGTTGGCAAATTTACTATGTCCACACTACGCAACTAATACATTACAAAGGTGAAAGCACAAAGCGAAGCAGTCTTGATGAAATAAAAATATTTTATGACGCAATGCATCTTTTTGTGGAAAAACATTTTAACGCTTCAATTATATTTAACATTGTGCTTAAACTTGCCATTGCTATTGTTTCATTTGCAGCTTTTATAACTTCCGTTTTGCGGCCGCTCAGAGTTGCGATTTTCGACTACATAGCTGTTTTAATTAGTATTGGGCTTGCAGAAGAAATATGGCGCGGAACATTTCTGAAATATCCTAATTACGCTTATCCTATTGTGCTTGTTGTTCCCGCAGTAATTGTAATCGGATGTTTATATGCGGCTGGGGTTTATACTAATAAGCGAATGTCGGTCTCACGCACTATAATAGCAACTTTTGCGGCTTACGTAATTATATCAGCGTTGACTGCTATGTTCAAAGAGTATGCATTTAGCAGAATGATTATGGGGATATCCGGCATTTTTGCCGTTATATTTATTGCAGGTTGGAGATTAATTCTTCGATTACTTGGTTTATCAACGGCTTATGGAAGAAAGAGACTTTTTAGTAAAAGAACTCTTATAGTAGGAACTAATAAAGATGCAACGGAACTTCAAAAGAGACTTCGTAAAAAGGTCGGAGCGGGATATGAACTAATAGGATTTATTGGAACAACCCATCAAAATATCGGAAAGAAGATAGATGGACTTGAGGTAATTGGTTCGATAGCAAATGTAGGAAAGATTATTAAAGATATGAGCATAAGCGACGTAATATTTGCACCTAAAGCTCTCAGCTATGCGCAAGTTCTTTCAGTTATCGGAAAAAGCAGAGATCAATCTGTAAGTTTTCATTTAGTTCCTACTACAATGGAAGTAATAATTGGCAAAGCAAGTGTAGACAGCTTAGATGATTTGCCCCTTGTTCAGATTACTTATAATATTGATAAATCATACAACCGATTTATTAAACGCAGTTTTGATATTTCGCTTTCGATCTTGCTCTTAGCAGGCGTTTATCCTATTTTTAGATTGATAAATTCAAATGATAAAATAAAGAAAAGTAATTTCTTAAAATATTTACCTTCAGTATTAAGGGGTAAATTTAGTTTTGTTGGTCCGTCGGAGCAAAATTTTTCGGCTTTAAAAGTTAATGGCGAAACAATTTTTCTTGGCAGACCGGGATTGTGCGGATTGGTTCAACTTCAAAGAAGCAAAGTATTGACAAATGAAGAGATTGATCAATACAATTTATACTATGCGCGTAACCAGAGTATAATGTTGGATGTAGAAATTTTAATAAAATCATGGATGCAAAGTATTTATTCTGAAAAACGAACTAAATGAAAATAAAGTATTTTGAGGAGATAAAATAAATGGCAAAAGTAATACTAGATTTTGAAAAGCCAATTATTGAGTTAGAGCAAAAAATTACAGAAATGAGAAAATATGCGGATAATCTTGATATTGCGGATGAAATTACAACATTAGAAAGCAAGGTAGATCAATTGCGAGTAACTGTATATAATAACCTGACGCGTTGGCAGAGAGTACAACTTGCGCGTCATCCGGACCGTCCTTACACTTTGGATTATATACAGATGATGATAGAAGATTTTGTCGAATTATATGGCGATAGACGATTTGGCGATGACAAGGCAATTGTAGCTGGATTCGGAAAATTAGAGAAGGATACTGTTTTGATTGTAGGGCATCAGAAAGGGAGAGATACTAAATCGAACATTTACAGAAATTTTGGAATGCCAAATCCAGAAGGATATCGCAAAGCATTGCGATTGATGCAACTCGCCGCTAAGTTTAACCGTCCGATTATTTGTTTGTTAGATACTCCGGGTGCATATCCGGGAATTGGAGCCGAAGAAAGGGGACAAGGAGAAGCGATTGCTAGAAATCTTTTTGAAATGTCGCATCTTCCAGTACCGATAATCATTGTAGTTATTGGCGAAGGAGCTTCTGGCGGAGCTTTAGGCATTGGCGTAGGCGATCGAATATTGATGTTCGAGAATGCATGGTACTCGGTCATTTCACCGGAATCATGTTCAAGTATTCTATGGCGCAGTTGGGAGTTTAAGGAACAAGCCGCAGAAGCATTGAAGCTTACAGCTCCCGATTTACTTGAACAAGGAGTTATTGATAAAATTATTCCTGAGCCGATGGGCGGCGCTCACAGAAATTCTCAGATGATGGGACAAACATTAAAAGAGATTTTATTAGAAGAACTAAAAGCGCTGAAGAAAATAAAATCCGATCGGTTAATAAAACTGAGAATTGAAAAGTTTTCTCGAATGGGAGCTTGGAGAGAAAAATAATTGGAATGTAATAAAAGGGGCAATAGAAAGAAATTGTAGTTTTCGAGTCGTGAGCGGTAAAGGGCGAAATTATGATTAAACATGCAACCCAAATAAGAGTTCGTTATGCTGATACAGATCAGATGAAGGTTGTCTACTATGGCAAGTTCTTTGAATATTTTGAAGTAGGTCGTGCGGCTCTTATACGTTCGCTTGGGTTACCATACTCAGAACTCGAAGCACGCGGTATTCTTCTGCCGGTTATTGAAGCGCATGCAAATTATTTTAAATCGGCTCGATATGATGATTTACTTTCTATAGAAGCTGTAGTGAACGATTTGCCAAAATCTACCTTAAGAATTAATTATAATATTTTCTGTGAAGGAAGTAATGAAGAGCTTGTTGAAGGTTATACGATCCATAGCTTTATGAACGCCTTAACAATGAAACCGACACGCCCGCCAACGTACTTCTTACAGATTTTAGAAAAAGGAATGGGCAATTCAGCTAAATGACCAAATTGTCGGTTATTGACCTCTTTGTATTGGAGAAATTAAAACTCAAATTTATCCCATAACTATGTTTGAAAAATTATTACGGTTAGGCAAAGAAACTGCAATTTATGGTTTTAGCACAATACTCGGAAGGTTATTAAACTTTCTAATTGTCCCTTTCTACGCTAATGCGCTTTTGCCATCTGAAAATGGGATTATCGCCAACATATATGCTTACATCGCTTTTGCTTATGTAATATTTTGTTATGGTATGGAACCGGCGTATATGCGCTTTGTTTCATCATTGGAAATTGGAAATAAAAAACAGAATTTCAGCGTTCCCTTTTTTTCTTTATTAGTTACTTCGCTTCTGCTTGCGCTTATAATACAATTCAATTCATCTTTCATATCATACTTAGTCGGAATTGATCAATCTCAGAGCGCATTCATTCGATACGCAGGTTGGATTCTATGTTTCGATACCTTGTCGGTTATACCGTTTGCATCATTACGAATGGAACAAAGAGCAAAGCGTTTTGCTGGTCTCAAGTTATTCAATATAATATCCAATCTATTGCTTAATCTTATTTTAATTCTTGGTTTTGGAATGGGGGCTGAAGGTGTATTTTTAGCTAATCTAATAGCATCCATATTGACTTTTCTTGCAATGCTAAGTTTAGTGATTAACCAGTTCACATTTAAGCTCCCAAAAGAATTATTTAAAGAAATCTTAAAATTTGGAATTCCGTACATACCAGCCGGACTTGCTGGCATTGCTATGCAGGTTATTGACAGACCAATTGTAAAAGCATTGACTAACGATGATACACTTGGTATTTACCAGCTTAATTATAGATTAGGAATTTTTATGATGTTGGTTGTTGGTATGTTTGATTATGCTTGGAGACCATTTTTTTTGAATCATGCAAAGGACATTGAAGCTAAACTGCTATTTTCTAAAGTGTTCACATATTTTACCATAATAGCAATGGGAATATTTCTTGCAATATCTTTATTTATCGAAGACATAGTGCGGCTAAACTTTTTTGGCAAACGATTTTTCCCTCCAATTTATTGGCAAGGGACAGAAATAGTGCCTTGGATTTTACTTGCGTATGTATTCACCGGAGCTTATGTAATATTTGTCGTAGGAATATATTTAGAGAAAAAAACAAAATGGCTGCCATTAATTTCTGGTTCTGGAGCTTTGTTAAATGTCGGCGCAAACTTTATTTTAATTCCCCAAATCGGAATACTTGGCGCGGCATTATCTACATTGTTAAGTTATATAGTGATGGCGATAGGTATGTATATATTTTCGCAACGATACTACCGCATTACTTATGAATGGAAAAAAGTCTTTAAAATATATATCTTAGCGTTAGTTCTATTTATGTTTTTCAAAATTCTGCAATTAGAGCCGATTGATTTGATAAGCATATTTATAAAAAGCGGTATTATTTTAATATTTGTGTTGTCTCTTTTTTTATTAAAAATATTTGATTTAAAAGAAGTGATGAGAACAGTAAAAAAAATAATACATAATATCCAATGAGTTGTTTAGTCCCCTATCCTCTAAATCTTAAAACATCTTGAACAAAAGCGTTCATATATTCGTAATGGGAACCCTTCCAGTATAGTCGGTCGCAAAGAGAACAAATTAAATATTCGTTATGCCATTCCCTAACTACTGGTGGGATTCTATTAATTATTGCTTCTTTTTCTATTGAAGAAAGAATGCAATTGCATTTAATACATCGAGTAAATGGTTTGGCTATGTTATATAAATCGAATCTATCAAGTGTCTCAATGAGTTGTAATTTGGGATCAACATTTTTAACTCTATAAGCCCTAGTAATCAATGGGTTATTGATTAATGATTGGCATTTGCTAAGCAGAATTCTTTTTTGTTCAATCGAAATTGAGATTAATTCATCTGTTTTAAAATCGTTTTTGTATATTGTATCGAAACCTAATAACCTCAAATGGCTTGCAAGCTTGCCCAAATGTATATCGACTACAAATTTAACCCGACGTAACGGTCTTTCATGTAAGTCAGACAAGTTTGTAATATCAAATGTTTCAAAAACCGGGTAGAAAGCAACTCGGTCGCCCTCCTTTGGTAAGTAATTCAAATTATATGGAATATTATTTACCAAAATAAGATCAATCTCATCGATTGGCAGTTTAATATAATTTGCCAATGTCTCAAGCGAAGAGTAATCGGGGAGTTGAACTTCAAATGTCGTAGACATTTGTTTGGGTGCTAAAAAGTTGTTCAATTCAGCATAACATCGAACAAAGATTTTAGGCATACGACCCCCAAAAGTATAGAAGACTGACAATTGCTATAATTGTGCAAGCAATTTAAGCATTTGACGAGAAATTTTCCTTAAATGTAACATAAAGAAGAGGTATTTAAGAGATTTATAAAATTAATTGAATTCAAATTAGTCAAAATTCACTTGATGAAGAATTTGTATTCAAAATTATATTTTTTATGATTTCTTGACTTTTCTTGCATGTTTATGTATCTTTTTACGCAAAATTGATAAAAAATGAACGATTTTTGATAATTTTAAGAGGATTTGAAAACGATAAATGGCTACAACAGCGGATTTTAGAATTGGGATGGTAATAAAATTTAATGGAGAATTACATAGAGTAGAGGAATATATACATCGGACGCCCGGCAATTTACGAGCTTTTGTTCAGGCGAAATTGCGTAGTTTAAAAACAGGTAGAATATCCGAGTCACGGTTCAGATCTGGTGAAGAGATAGAGGAGGTACGCGTTGAACAAAAGGAATTTCAATACTTATTCCATGACGGAGCCAGTTACCAGTTTATGGATAAAGAGAGTTATGAGCAGATACCAGTAGATGAAAAAATATTGGGCGAAGCGGCTCATTTTCTTAAAGAAGGGGAAACAGTCCAGCTACAGATGGTTGGATTGGATATTGTGGCGGCGGAAATACCATTTAACGTAGTGTTGAAAGTGGTAGAGACAGTACCAGGTGTAAGGGGTGATACAGCGACAGGAGCTTTAAAACCGGCAACAGTTGAAACCGGCGCCACTGTAAATGTTCCGCTTTTTATTAATGAAGGTGATGCAATTAGAGTTGATACGAGGACTGGCAAATATTTAGAGCGTGTCAATAACTAATTAGTCCTATTTTGAATGATGAAATAAATATTCCCCTAATAAACTTATTGGAGCATACATGGATATTTCTTATATAAAAAAGATAATTAAATTAGTGGAGCATAGTTCGATTGACGAAATAGAACTTGAAGAAGACGGGAAAAAAATACGTGTAGCGCGCAATAGGAATACAGAAACTTATCTACATAATGTACCGACGGTGCATCAATCGATGCCATTTGCATTGCCGCAAACCCAAACAATAGAGCAACCAAAATCGGAAGCGCAAAGCGCACCGACGGAGCAAAAATATCATGAGATTCGTTCGCCAATAGTTGGCACATTTTACAAGGCTCCATCACCAGATGCAGAACCTTACGTTGAAGTTGGACATTCAATCAAAGCTGGCACAGTTCTCTGTATTGTCGAAGCGATGAAACTAATGAATGAGATAGAATCTGATTGCGAAGGCACGGTAGTAAAGATAATGGTAGAAAACGGAAAACCAGTCGAATATAATCAAATCCTCTTTTTAATCCAGAAAACTTGATCGAAAAACATTACCTCGGAAGAAAAAATTGTTTAAAAAAATTCTAATAGCAAACAGGGGCGAAATAGCCCTGCGTGTAATACGTGCAGCTCGTGAATTGGGCGTTAAAACAGTTGCAGTTTATTCCGAAGCTGACCGCGATGCCTTACATGTCAAATTTGCAGACGAGGCGGTTTGCATCGGTCCGCCTTCGAGCAAAGAAAGTTATCTAAATATTCCACGTTTAATTGCCGCCGCTGAAGTTACAAATGCAGACGCGGTTCACCCGGGGTACGGTTTCTTAGCCGAAAATGCGAACTTTTCTGATATTTGTGCTACATCTGGTCTTGTATTTATTGGTCCACATCCGGATGCGATTACTGCAATGGGCGATAAAGCATTTGCTAAGGAGACAATGAAAAAAGCTGACGTGCCGATTGTCCCAGGAAGTGATGGCGTTATAGCAGATATAGTGGCGGCTAAAAAAGCCGTTCAAGATATAGAATTCCCAGTAATAATTAAAGCGACCGCAGGAGGTGGCGGCAGGGGAATGCGAATTGTTCGCTCAATAAATGATTTGGAGAATGCATTCCTAACTGCAAGCTATGAAGCAGAGAAATCGTTTGGCAATCCATCTGTTTATATTGAAAAATACATAGAAGAGCCGCGTCATGTTGAAATCCAAATTATGGCGGATAGGTATGGAAATGTAATGCACTTTGGCGAGCGCGATTGCAGTATTCAAAGAAGGCATCAAAAGCTTGTTGAAGAATCACCTTCGCCTGCAATAACAGAGGAAATAAGAGAAGCGATGGGGGCTGCAGCAATAAAAGGTGCAAAAAGCGTTAAGTATCTTGGAGCTGGAACAGTTGAGTTTTTGCTCGATAAGAACAAAAATTTTTACTTTATGGAAATGAACACTCGAATTCAAGTCGAGCATCCTGTAACAGAAGAAGTAATGGGTGTAGATTTATTAAAGATGCAAATACGTGTTGCGGCGGGTGAAAAACTAAAAAAAGCAATTGTGAAACCTCAATGGCATGCAATTGAATGCAGAATTAATGCTGAAGACCCTTCAAAGAATTTTAGACCGAGCCCAGGAAAAATTTCGACTCTGCATTTTCCTGGCGGTTTCGGAGTTAGAGTAGATACGCATGTTTATGATGGTTACATTATTCCACCCTATTACGATTCGTTGATAGCAAAGCTGATTGTGAAAGGTAAAAATAGAGAAGAGGCTGTAGGTAAAATGTATTATGCATTAGATGAATTTATTATTGAAGGCATTAAAACCACGATTCCCTTTCACAAGAAGCTGATGCTGAATGAAAAGTTCCGAAGTGGAAATTTCGATACGAATTTCATTGAATCATTTGTGTTTGAAGAGTAATTTTTAGACATTTTTGTAAGAAAAAAATTATTAAGATTGAGAGATCAACATGAATTTCCCTGATAATTTAAAATATACTGCAGAACATGAATGGGTGCGTGTGGAAAACAATTTTGGATGGATAGGCATCACAGATTATGCCCAGAATGAATTGGGTGATATAGTGTATGTTGAATTACCATCTGAAGGAGCAAAGATAGAAAAGGGGAAACCATTCGGCACAATAGAAGCTGTGAAATCTGTGTCTGATTTGTATGCCCCGCTTTCCGGTGAAATAGTGGAAGTCAATACGGAAGTAAAAGATCACCCAGAAGTTATAAACAAAGATCCATACGGAAAAGGGTGGATTATAAAAATTGAAATTATGAACAAAACACAATTAAGTGAATTATTAGACGCACACGGTTATAAAGCGCTTATTGGAAAATAGAAAGACACTCGATATAGCTTGAAAATATATCGATCGATTTTTATTAAATTAAATTTATTTCACACTGTTGAAGTTTGAAGCAAAAGGGGTTTTTGCTTAATACGAATAAAGGGGAAGTAAGCAATTGTGACACAAGAGAATTCATATCTTGAAGAGATTTCTCTACCTAGAAAGCAGAAATATATATCTGTATTTTTATTCATTGTTTTTTTTATATCTGCCGCCGCTTCAATATTAACATTTATTTACTCACATATAATAGCAACTTTAGTTTTAGCATTATTCTCGCTTCTGCCGATTTTCTTTTTTCTTTATCTAAAAATAAAAAATGCTTTGAACTTAGTTAAGTGTCATAAACTATTCGAAAATATTGCCTTGCCAATATTATGGTTAGATTGTAATGGCAGGATTATTGCGGCAAATCCAGCGTTCCTAAAATGGAATGAATCTGACAAATTATTTTTGATCGGTAAAAAATTATTTGATGGAGTGAAGCTTGTATTTAAAAAAGATTCGAATGTAGATTTATGGAAAGAGATAGAATCATATCTTCAATCTAATAACAATTGGGTTGGCGAAGTTGCATTTCAGAGAGCTGATGCACGATATGTAGAATTGAATTTAACGGTAATACCAATATATGGCAAGAAAAAGAAGCAGGAAAATTTTATTGTTCAATTCGAAGATAAGACTGAATTAAAAGAGCGTGCAAAAAAAATTGAAGACGCACAAAAGCAATATCGCAGTATAGTAGAAAGCGCATTAGATGGAATTATAGTAATTAAGGATGGGCTGATAGAATTTGTAAATCCCGCCGCAGTAAAACTATTTGGTTATACAGCTTCGGAAGAGATGAAAAAAATTAAATTCATAGATACGTTAGCTGTTCAAAGCCGGCAGTCGTTCACGGATAGATATAAAGTTAGAGAATTAGGCGCGGAGGTATTGAGGAATTATGAAATGCGCGCGTTAACTAAGAGTGGAAAAATAATCGACCTTGAGGTGAACGCAATAGTTATAGAATGGAATAATCAGCCGGCAGTTCAAGCTTCATTTCGGGATATAACTGAAAGAAAGATGCTTGAACGCGAGCAGGCGATATGGTTATGGGAACAAGAAACGTTAAGTGAAATCGATAGAAAATTAGCAGGTATTATAGATTTGAGAGAAATATTTTTAGCAATATTGCAACAAACACTTAATTTAACTAGAGCGCATTTTAGCGGCGTATTATTGATTGATGATGCGACAGGGGAATTAGAATGGAAAGCAATTAGAGGAAATACTTTTCACCATGAACTTGGATATTTTGCACCAAACGCAACATTATTGTCAATATTGAAAAATATTGAACCGCTTGCAGTTCATCAAAGTAAAAACAATAAGTATTCATTATCTGAAGTACCGGTGTTAGCAGAAGAAAAGTTAGAATCGACCTTATGGCTTCCCCTGCAAGTAGAAAATAAGTTGAAGGGAATGCTTGTTATAGGATATCGCCATAGTCATGATTTTAGCGGGCGAGAAATGCGTTTATTAAATTCACTTGCCGAGAAACATACAATCGCAATGGTTAATACAAAGCTTTACACAGATTTGCTGAAGAGAGAAAAGGAACTTGAAATTTTAAGCGGCGCTCACGTGCAAGCGCAGGAAGAAGAAAGAAGAAGAATAGCCAGAGAAATTCATGACGGATTAGGTCAGATGTTGACCGCAATCAAATTCAACTTAGAAATGTTAGAAGATATAATTACAATAGGTGAAGAACAACGCGAGCGAATAGACGACATGAAGAATCTTCTTGACAGCGTTATGAAAGAGGCGCGAGAAATTTCTTACAATTTAATGCCGAGCGTTCTTGAAGATTTCGGATTAGCGCCAGCATTACAGCTTCTAAGTGAACAATTTTCAAATCTAACGGGAATAAAAATAAATTACTTAGCGCAGGGGCTAAAGGAGCGTTTAGAACCAAATATGGAAGTCGGTTTATATCGAATTGCGCAAGAGTCATTAAACAATATTGCTAAGCATGCAGAAGCAACAGAAGTTAATCTACAAATTATTCGTTATTCCGATGGAGTGCGGTTGATGGTTGAAGACAATGGAAAAGGAATTAGTATAAAGATTCCAGCAATAATGAAAATCGGAAAAAACAATATGGGATTAGTAAATATGCGTGAACGGGCTTCTTCGATGGGGGGAAACTTTTTAATTGATTCAATGCCTGAGCATGGAACAGTTATTACGGTAGAAATACCGTTGATTAATGAGAATAAAAACGAATAACTCATGATGACGTAAAAAATGATGTTGCAGATAATTAATAGTTAATTATATTATGTAATAAAATAACAGCCGGGTTTTTAATAATTTTCATTATGAATAAGATAAGAATTTTGCTTGCAGATGATCATCCGTTAGTGCGTAGCGGATTGATAAAATTGTTAGAGCCGTATAAAGAATTTTCGGTTGTTGGAGAGGCGGGCGACGGTGAAGAGGCAGTGGTTTTGACAAAGAAGCTTATGCCTGATGTTGTAGTAATCGATTTATCAATGCCGAAGCTTTCGGGAATGGAAGCCACAAAATTAATAAAAAAGAACCATCCTTCGGTTAAGGTTCTTGTGTTGACAATGCACGATAATGAAGAGTATGTATATCAGATTCTCCATTCTGGGGCGAATGGGTATATGTTGAAAAACAGCGGCAAGGATGATTTGGCTATCGCAATAAAAGCGGTTGCCAGCGGAGAGAAATTTTTTAGTCCACGAGTTTCAGAAATTATGGTGGAGGCATATTTACGTAAAGCAGGTGCGCGTGAAGATCAAATAATAGATGCTGAAGATGTTCCTTTGACAAAGAGGGAAAAGGAGGTTCTGTATTTTATTGCAGATGGTTTAAATAACGCGCAAATTGCCGAGAAATTATTTATAAGCGCACGCACTGTGGATACGCACCGTACAAATATAATGCAGAAATTAGATATTCATGAATCAGCAAAATTGGTGAGGTACGCTATAATGAAAAAGGAAAAGCT
The DNA here is from genome assembly GCA_037446575.1 of Ignavibacteriales bacterium. Lineage (GTDB taxonomy): Bacteria > Bacteroidota > Ignavibacteria > UBA10030 > UBA10030 > JBBIII01. The sequence continues at coordinate 174 of JBBIII010000039.1, read as the reverse complement.
CCCGGATCGATAATTGAATTATTTTGTAAGAAATGGCGCTAACTAAGCGTTTATAAAAAAGCTTGTTTATAAAAAATTTAGAGCGGTCATAACATAATCACCACAAATTAGCTGTTCCTATCTGACATATATTCTTTAGAATTTATCCAATCTTCATCTACGGTAAATACCGTA
>JBBIII010000038.1:0-22204 GCA_037446575.1 Ignavibacteriales bacterium | reverse complement strand
AATGCTTATATCATATTTCATTTTTGGTTTATTAATTAATAGCCAGATAACAGTTCCAGCTGATTAACTTTTTAGTAACACAACATTTTACATTTCGATGGGCAGTCTTGAAGTAATTCTTCTCCTCACTTTATCCGATTTATATAGAAAGAATTCAGCGCATATTTTAATAACGGATTTTTCTGAACGGTAAGTATAATAAATAAAACAGACCTATTGCAATTAACTCTCCGATAAAAATATATAAGGGCCAGGGACCGAGATAATCCAAAAGTGTGGCGCTTGCCGGCTTATAACATAAATAGAAATAATTTGTTTTAAAGATGAAATTATAAATTCCAATTATTGAGGCATATAGATTTAACCATAGTAATGACTTCCACCAAGAACCGGTATCTGGTCGAATAGATTTGCTCCAAACAAGAAAAAGAATTGCCATTACTACGCATCCATGGGCAAATAGAAATTTGATCGAAATGTAGGACGGAAACGAGGAGGCAAAATCTGGAGTAATCACAGCCATGCTTGTGCCAGCTATACCCCAATAGTAAATGAGATTGAAAGACCATTGTTTAAATGTCAGAAGAGTATAAACAGTAAGCCAAAGAACAATATCGCATAAATCAAGCGGCAAACCGTATGGAAAACTTACCCAGCTTTTGTTGATCACGTAACCATACCAAATAAGCTCATTTCCGCCGATGATAGCTCCAAGCGTTTTAGCTATCAACCTATTTTTTGTTGAACTCTTTTCAGTCCACTTTGCAAAGAGATATGCGCAAAGCGGAATTGACAATATAATGACAATATGAACTATATTAAAAAGAGGCAAGTTGTACTCATTATTATGATTTGTTTAGTAAAACAGCACTAAATATTAATACATTTGAAAATTAATTACAATAAAATTAACTATTTTTCACGAGTCGGATAATGTAATAATATCACAAGAATATTAAAAGCGGAAAAATTAAGTAGATAAACACAGGATAGATTTAACTTTATGAAGCATGTAAAAATTATTTTATTGTCTGAAATTTTACACCATTAAATAAAAATTATTATATTGAACACCGATGAATAACACGCAACCCATAGGTGTATTTGATTCTGGCGTTGGCGGACTAACCGTAGTACGTGCGATGACACAGAATTTACCGCATGAAAATATTGTGTATTTTGGTGACACAGCACGAGTCCCATACGGTCCAAAATCGCCGCAAGTTGTACGGGAATACGCTTTGCAGGATACAGATGTATTGCTCAAACACAAAGTCAAGTTAATAGTAATTGCCTGCAATACGGTATCGGCAGTTGCTTTGGATGTTGTGCAAAAGCGCGCGAAAGTACCGGTAATAGGAGTTATTCAGCCCGGAGCTGAAGCCGCAGTTCAAGCGACAAAGAGACAGCGAATTGGAATTATAGGTACAATTGGAACGGTGCTAAGCAACGCATATACAAATGCAATCCGACAACTTGATCCTGATATAAAAGTTTTTAGTCAACCTTGCCCGCTGTTTGTTCCTTTAGCAGAAGAGGGGTGGGTAAATCACAAAGCCACAGAGTTGATAGCAAAAGAGTACCTTTTTCCATTGACTCTTGAGAAGATAGACACGCTTATATTAGGATGCACACATTATCCAATTTTACGGGACGTAATTGATAGAACTTTGAAAAAATCTGTTGCATTAATAGATTCTGGAGAAGCAACGGCAGTAGTAGTTAAAAGTATTTTAAAAGATTTGAAAATAGAAAATCAAAGCGCACTTAAACCTAATCTGCAATTTTTTGTAAGCGATGTTCCACATAAATTCACAGAAATTGGCGAGCGCTTTTTAGGGAATAAATTAGGCAAAGTACATCGTGTTGAAGGATTTTTAAAATAAAAGGAACCGATTATGGCAGATGAATCTTTTGAATTTTCTGAAGAACAAAATAACTTTATAGCAAAATTGGCGCAGTATATGAAATTCGCCGCTATACTATTAATTTTTTTAGGAATTATTATAGGAGTTTTCTGCGGTTTCACAATTGTGAAGCATCCTCTTCGCGGTTTCTCTTATCTTCTTCTTACAATTTTATCTATTGTATTTGGCGTATGGACTAATAGCGTATCTTATTCTTTCAGACAAATGGTGGAAACATCAGGAAAGGATATAAATATTTTAATGGATGCTTTTAAAACTCTTAAACAGGTCTATGCTCTGCAAATAATTTGGGTGGCCATCATAATTATTCTTTTGATCGCAATTCTAATTTTAAATACAATATTTAGTTATGAAGCAATAATAATATTTAACGCAAGATAAACGGGTAATCCACATTTGATTAAATAATAAATATGAAACTTCCGCAAGAACAAATAATAGATATATTTAAAGAGACAAAAGCTCTACTTGAAGGACATTTCCAATTAACTTCGGGTAGACACAGTTCGCAATATTTTCAGTGCGCCCGTGTTCTTCAATTTCCGAAGTACTTACATTTGTTTTCGGGCGAAATCGCTCGTCACTTTGAGTACAGCGAAATTGAGGTAGTAATTTCTCCAGCTATCGGCGGCATTGTTGTCGGCACGGAAGTAGGACGGATGCTTGGTGCACGCACTATCTTTGCAGAACGAAAAGAAGGAAAGATGGAATTACGCCGTGGTTTTGAAATAATGCCTGGCGAACGCGTACTTGTTGTTGAAGATGTTGTAACAACCGGCGGCTCTACAAAAGAAGTTATCGAGCTTGTTAATGACGCTAAGGGATGTCTTGTTGGCGCCGCTTGTATTGTTGATAGAAGTAACGGAAAGATACATTTTGATACAAAAGAATTTGCAGTTTTGAGAATGGAAGTTACAGCATACAAACCAGAAGAATGCCCTTTGTGTAAATCCGGTAGCAAGCCAGAAAAACCCGGAAGTAGGGGAAATTATTAATCATTACTAAAAAAATAAAGTCATAAAAATTATAGTTTCGGTTTTATAATAACTTTTTAATCGAATTCTAACTAAAAAGTTTTATATACGATGATTGAACAAGTAAAACAATATGTAATAAGTGGAATACCGCTCTATATCTGGAACGGTATTATCACTTTTATCACAGTTTTAGTAGTTGGCCTATTTATTAAATTTTTTTTACAAATATTAGGAAAAAAAATATTTGTAAAAACAAAAACTGAATTGGATGATCAGATTTTGCGAGCTGTTCTTATCCGCCTAAGAGGTCTTACTTTTGTCATCGCTTTCTACCTTGCAATTAAAGAAATTTGCAACGGAATTGCTAAAACGGACCAAATCGGACGCCATTTTTTAGTATATGCAGAGGGAATTTTATTTGTAGTTTTTATTTTTTTATTAACGATGCTTGTCGTACGCATTATAGATATTTCTTTAAAGCATTTAATTCATAAACATGCCAAACATGCCAGCGAAACAATAAATAAAGCTTTGCTCCCACTTTTAAACAAACTTACGATTATTGTAGTTTTATTTATTGCCGCTGTAATCACACTTGGCCATTTCGGCATTAATGTTAGCAGTCTTCTTGTATTTCTTGGAGGCGGCTCTGTTGCAATTGCATTGGCGGCGCAAGAAACTCTTGCGAATATGATTGCTGGTTTTGTTATTATGATTGATCGTCCTTTTCGGGTTGGAGACCGTATAAAACTTCCTTCGGGCGAAATAGGCGATGTTTATGAAATTGGGTTGCGTAGTACAAGCATACTTGATTTCGACAATAACTTAATCATTAGTCCAAATACAGAATTGACAAAGGCGAAAATAATAAATTTTTCTTATCCTAATAAAGAAAGTCGAGTTCTTGTTGAAGTAAGCGTGGCATACGGAACACCAATCGAAGTAGCACAGGATATAATGTTAAAACAAGCGGCTAAAATTAGCGATATACTTGATACTCCGCCTCCATTTATTTTATTTAGCGCAATGAAAGAATCTGCTTGTATCCTTCAGCTTATTTGCCGTGTAGATAATTTGGAGAAAAAAGGATTTGTTGAGGCGGCGCTTCGCGAGAATATTTATACTCAATTTTTAAAAGCCGGAATTTCATCAGGTTATACAACGCATCTCGTAAAAATTCCAAGTGAAATAAAAGATGCTCCCCCAAAAAGTGATTAAATCCGAACGAATATTTTGTGGACGTATAATTGATCTCTTAGTAGAAGAGATAAGAGACAATGGTGGAGAAACACGCCGCCGCGAAATTGTTAGCCACCCCGGAGGCGCAGTTATTGTGCCAGTTTTAGATAATGGCAATATTCTTTTCGTCAGTCAATTTCGTTACCCTGCTAAAAAATATATATTTGAATTGCCCGCAGGCAAACTTGACGCAAATGAAGATCCGCTTGTTTGCGCTAAGCGCGAACTTAGAGAAGAGACAGGGTATGAAGCCTCGACTTTAGAAAAATTGACTTCGTTTTACACAACACCGGGGTTCTGTAATGAAATTTTACATTGCTATTTAGCGACTAGATTGAAAAAATCTACGCAAGGTCAATCTTTGGAAGAAGGCGAACATACTATTACGCTTCATGAGATTCCAATGAAAAGAGCTATAGAGATGATTGAATCTGGTGAAATTGTGGATGGAAAAAGTATAATCGGAATTTTGCTTACAGATAAAAAACTTAAAAACCTGAATACTGATAACTGATAACTAAACTATGAACATCGTAGAACTTATAAGAAAAAAACGCGAAGGCAACTCGCTGACCGAAGAAGAATTTCAGTTTCTTATTAAAAATTATGTAGATGGCAAAGTACCCGATTATCAGATTTCTGCTTTTCTAATGGCTTGTTACTTTCGCGGAATGAGCAAAGAGGAAACCCTTACGTTTACGCGATTAATGCTTCATTCAGGTGAAGTTCTAAATCTTTCTGAAATTCCCGGAATCAAGGTAGATAAGCATTCTACCGGAGGCGTGGGAGATAAGGTTTCGCTAATTCTTGCGCCGATAGTTGCGGCTTGCGGCGTTCCGGTTCCAATGATTTCGGGTCGCGGGCTTGGTCACACTGGCGGTACGCTCGATAAATTGGAATCAATTCCCGGTTTCCGAACAAATTTAACAATTCCGGAATATAAGAAAGTTATTCGCGAAGCTGGTCTTGTAATGATTGGCCAAACAAATGAAATTGCACCGGCTGATAAAAAGATGTATGCTCTGCGCGATGTAACCGCAACAGTGGAATGTATTCCGCTTATTGCCGGCAGTATCATGAGTAAAAAACTTGCAGAAGGAATAGATGCTCTTGTACTCGATATAAAAACTGGCCGCGGCGCCTTTATGCAATCTTACGAGCAATCACTTGAATTAGCTAAAACACTTGTTGAAATAGGAAACGGATTTGGTAAAGAAACAGTCGGATTTGTTACAGATATGAATCAACCGCTTGGCGCGACGATTGGTAATTGGTTGGAAGTTGTTGAATCTGTTGAATGTTTGCGCGGGACAATTGGCAAGAATGATTTATCGAGCGACCTGATGGAAGTAACTTACACTCTATCGGGAGCGATGGTTTTTCTCGGAAAGAAAGCAAACTCGATTGAAGAGGGAATCGAAAAATGCTACGAAGCAATTGAGAACGGCTCAGCTTATAATAAATTTTTAGAGCTTGTAAGAGCGCAAGGCGGAGATATTGAAGCAATAGAAAATTTAGAACGTTATCCACTTCCAAAGTTTGCAATGGAAATAAAATCAATTGATAATGGATTTATAAACGCAATTGATTCGTTGGAACTTGGTTTAACGAACATTATACTTGGCGCAGGACGGCAAAAGTTAGATGATGTAATTGACATGAAAGCTGGAATAATTTTAAAGAAAAAAGTTGGTGATAAAATAGAAATAGGCGATTTGCTTGCAGTATTCTATACAGATCGAGAAAATGTAATTGGTTCTGCGCGTGAACGAATTTCAAATGCATTCAAGATTACACACAACAAACCGGAATCTAAGCCACTTATCTTAACTATTGTGGATGATAAAGGAATAAGGGGCTGGGATAAAAGACATTGAATTTTTTTTAAAGTTATTGAAATGCTTTTTAAGAGCCAAATTTTAACATAAATGAATCCGAAAAATCAATAGAAAAGAATCAGTTTCTCTAACACTTTGCTTGCCAATAACTTAATCCCTCTTACATTTTCAAAATTTTCTAAGAAAACAAAAAGTTAAAATGACACAAGATCGAAAGATATTTCTAATGCACTTTAGAGATAAAAAAATACAACACAACTACAATGTTATCCGTGTTCCCGTCTCGTTATCAATTGCGCTGATTATGTGCTCAGGATCTGTAATTGTAACTAACTTTCCTCCGTTTTTTAAAAAGTCCAATGCAGCTTCAATTTTTGGCAGCATACTGCCTTCATAAAACTGTTTCTCGGCAATATATTTTTTTATTTCAGCTACAGTTACATGTCGAAGAATTTTCTGATTTGGTTTTTTGTAATTTATATATACGGCCGGCACTTCTGTGGAAATAATAAAATGTTCAATGCCAAGTTTCGCTGCTAAAAGAGCAGATGCGCGATCTTTGTCTATAACTGCTTCGATTCCTTTTATTTCGCCGTTTTCTAAAATAACAGGTATCCCACCGCCGCCAACCGCAATGACAACAATATTTCTTTCTATACAATCTTTAATAACTTCTAATTCCAAGATATCTTTAGGAAACGGAGATGCAACAACGCGTCGATATCCGCGAGCCGCATCTTCGATTATACTCCAGTTTAACTCTTTACGCTTGTGCTCCGCAGTTTCCTTTGAGTAAAATGGACCAATTGGTTTTGTAGGGCGCTCAAAAGCAGGATCATTCTTATCAACAACAACTTGAGTAAGTACCGTTATGACAGGATTTTTAATGCCAAGCTTTCTAAAAATCATCTGCAAGGAATTCTGCAGAGCAAATCCAATCTCTCCCTGAGTCATTGCAACGCAAACATCGAGAGGAAGCGAGTAGGTTTGTGAAGATCCTGCTTCAGAACGCAAAAGCTGTGCGCCAACTTGAGGTCCATTTCCATGCGTTACAACAAGTTTATAACCGCGTGCGACTATTTCTGCAAGGCGTTCAGATGTAAGTTTAGCGTTTTCTGATTGTTCGGCGATTGTTCCGCGCTGTCCTGCGCGGATGAGCGAATTTCCGCCTACCGCTACAAGTATCGAATTTTTCACGTTTCTTATCTTTCAATAACGTATAAAGAATGGCTTTTTGAGTATGTAAGCGATTTTCGGCTTGATTAAAAACCACCGATTGCGTTGAGTCTATAACTTCATCTGTTACTTCTTCTCCTCGATGCGCAGGCAGACAGTGCATAAAAATTGCATTTGGTTTTGCTCTCTTCATCAGTTCTACATTAATTTGAAAACCGGAAAATGCCTTCATTTTAGTTTCGCGTTCAGCTTCCTGTCCCATGCTAATCCAGACATCAGTATAAATTACATCAGCATTCTGCACACCGGCTGATGGATCGTTCGATAATTCAATTTTAGATCCGGTTTCTTCAGCAAAGTCTTGTGCCGCTTTGATTACACCACCATCCGGCAAATTATTCGGTGGAGTGATAGCAATGAAATCCATCCCGACTTTTGCCGCCATCAGCATTAAAGAATGACAAACATTATTTCCATCTCCTACCCAAGCAAGTTTTTTTCCTTTGAAAGAACCGAGATGTTCTTTTATTGTAAGAAAATCTCCAACGACCTGACAGGGATGTTCAAAATCCGTCAGCGCATTGATGACACTTGCGGTTGCATGCTTTGCCATCTCGGTTACATTTGAATGAGCAAAAGTGCGTATAACTATCGCATCTACCCAGCGTTCTAAATTTTTTGCAGTGTCGTAAATTGATTCACGTTTGCCGAGACTTATATCTGCATTTGTAAGATAAACAGAGTTTGCGCCGAGTTCTTTTATTCCGACTTCAAATGTAACGTGCGTACGTAGTGATTGCTTCTCAAAAATCATTGCGACAGATTTGCCAGCCAGCGATTTTGTGTACTTTTTTGGATTTGCTTTTATTTTGGATGAGAGGTTAAGGATTTGTAATAACTCTTTCCCTGACCAATCAGCAATGCTTAGGAAATCTTTTTTCATTTTGTTCCTCTCTTCGGTAGGGGCGATTCATGAATCGCCCCTACGATCATTTTATTTCAATCCATGTTTTTTCATAAATACATCAAGAATTTCATTCAAGTTCGGCTTGGCTATTTCTTCCAATTCATAATAAATCCTAGTGCTCGGTTTATTGATTTTAATAATACGTCGTAAATCTATCGGTGTTCCGATTACAACCGAATCGCAATCTACACGATTGATGGTTTCCTCTAAATCTGCAATTTGTTTTCCGCCGTAACCCATTGCCGGCAGAAGTGTTCCAATATGCGGATATTTTTTAAAAGTTTCTGCAATTGAGTTGACAACCCAGGGTCGCGGATCAATTATTTCAGATGCGCCGAATTTACGCGCCGCAACATGTCCGGCGCCGTAAGTCATTTCACCGTGAGTAAGCGTCGGTCCATCTTCAACTACAAGCACGCGCTTGTTTCTAATTACAGATTCATCTTCCACGCTAATCGGCGAGGCGGCTTCGATAATTGTAGCCTTTGAATTGATTGCCATTATGTTCTTGCGAACTATATCAATGTTAATTCTTGATGACGTGTCAATTTTGTTAATCACAATTACATCAGCAAGATGAATATTTACAGCTCCTGGATAATAAGTAACTTCATGTCCCGGACGATGCGGATCAGCAACAGCGATAGTCAAATCTGGTTGATAGAAAGACATATCGTTATTTCCGCCATCCCACACAATCACGTCAGCTTCCTTTTCTGCTTCGCGCAAAATAGCTTCATAATCTACTCCAGCATAAATAATTGTGCCGTTAACGATATGCGGCTCGTACTCTTCCATCTCTTCAACAGTGCATTCGTGGATTTTCAAATCCTCAAGCGAAGAATAACGTTGAACTTTTTGTCTAACTAAATCTCCATAAGGCATCGGATGACGAATTGCTACAACTTTTTTTCCAGCCGCTCTCAGTAATTGGCAAACCTTACGCGATGTCTGACTTTTACCTGCGCCTGTTCGTACTGCTACTACTGCAATAACCGGAACTTTGCTTTTAAGCATTGTAGGTCGAGCGCCTTGAACTTTGAAATCTGCGCCGCAAGCCATGACAAGTGCGGCTTTGCTCATTATATAATTGAACGATACATCCGAATATGCAAAGATTACTTCGTCTACATTTAATTCTTTTATTAATTGCGCCAGGTCATCTTCCGGAAAAATCGGAATGCCTTGCGGATAAAGTGCGCCAGCAAGTTCAGCCGGATATTTACGTCCTTCGATATTTGGGATTTGTGTTGCGGTAAAGGCGACGACTTCGTAGCGGTCGTCTGCGCGGAAAACGGTATTAAAATTATGGAAGTCCCGTCCCGCGGCGCCCATTATAATTACTCTGGTGCGTCTCATTGGAACTCCTTGAAACTTGTTATTAAATTGCCGCCGATAGTGTCAGTGCTAACAGCTGGGCAGTGCTTGAGTAAATACCTCAATATAAATCTTTAATTTTTCGTGGGGTAAATATCGGAAACGATTGTGCTGGAGTCAATGGAAGAAGGTAAAGTATTTGCCGAAATTTTCAGTCGAGATAGACGAAATTATCGATATTTTAGGTCGGGAAGCTAATTCCCGACCTAAAAAGAACGAATCTTTCTATAGAAACACATTAACAAACTCGCTTGCTGATACTTGGTTCTTATTTTTTATTGTTCTTATATCGTTTATAAATGTTGTTTGCGTGCATTGCTTATATACAGTGCAATTTCCTTTCATGTCAGGCGCAAATCCTCGGCATACTCTTAATACATCGGGTGATATTTCGTCTATTAGAACAATTTTTCCATCTCCGAATTTCAATCTGCCTAACTCGAACTTACCATCAACTACGTGAAGATTTCTTGCAGTGAATTCATTAGATACGATTTCTGCAATTTGCTTAACAAGATTTACACTATGAGCAATTTCATCTTTTGTAAGAGCCCCTGCCGCTTCGAGCGCTTCCATTGTAATTAGAATATCTGTTTTTCCTTTTGTCCATGCTTCAACAACTTTGAAAAGATTTTTACAAGGTCTTACAAAAGGATATCTTCTCCAAAAGCTTCCTGTTGCATTATTTCGCCAAGTAAATTCTAGATTTGCCAATGGAGCAGAACCCAAAATTTCTGGTGATTCTGCAGGCATGCTAATTGGTATTGCTGGTTCCACAATCATTTCATTTTCACTAATTGTTTCAATATAATGCGATGGAATCCCTTTTTCTTTTAGCAGTCTAAAAAAGTGAGTGGCAAATCTGCAAGCGATTGCGCCCTTTCCCGGAATATCGCCAACTACATTATCGTAACCCGGATCAAAAATAACACTGCCATTTTCTATATAACCGGTAGCTCTATCCGTAAATACAAATCTATATTTACCTCTGTAATGTCCCTCTTCGATCTCATAAACATCTTTCGATTTTCCTCGATACACTAATTTTTCTGCCATTTTTTTCGCTCCTTTTTACAAAACTATTTAAATAAAGGTATAAATAAATTCCTTTATCAACTTATAGAAAAATCTGTTAAAGAAAAATATAAATTTGGGAATTTTTTAAAAATTAAGAGAAAGCAAATTTGATTGCTATATTAATTCTTGATTCTACTTACTTCGCTCTGTATATTTATTCAAAATTTTACTTAGAAAAGCGGAAAATAACATTTGCAAAAATTCTTAGTTGTTCGGACAGATCGAATCGGGGATGTGATTCTAACTTTACCCACACTAAAAGCGCTTAAAGAAAACTTCAAGGATGCAGAAGTAACTTTGTTGTTGCGCTCTTACACAAGCGAGCTTGCCGATGGTTTAGCCGACACAGTTATATATGATAAAGAAGATAAGCCAAAACCATTTTTTGAAATATTGAATGAAATCAGACGCAGGCATTTTGATACAGCGATTGTTGCTTATCCGCGATTTCGTATCGCATTATTGCTTTGGTTAGCTGGTATACCTGTACGTGTTGGGACTGGTTATCGTTGGTATTCATTTCTTTTCAACAAAAGGGTGTATGAGCATCGTAAAACAGTCAAAAAGCATGAAGCAGAATATAATTTATCTCTTCTTAAAGCTATAGGATGCGAAATTCCGGAAAAACCAGAAGTTCAATTAGAATTATCGGAGCAACAACGCAAAACCGCTATTGTATTGCGCCATAATTTAGGGATATCAGTAACTGATAAGATGATAATTTTACACCCAGGAAGTGGCGGATCAGCGCTTAATTGGAAGCCAGAAAAATTCTCTCAACTTGCCACAGAATTAATAAGACAAGGTTTTAAAGTCGTAATTTCAGGCGGAATACAGGAAGCCGAGCTTGTGAAAGACGTTGCTAATAAATCAGATGCAAAAGTTAAATCATTTATTAGTACATTAAGCCTGAAGGAATTTGCGGCATTTATTCAGACAGCGAAATTGTTTATTGCGAATTCAACAGGACCTTTACATATTGCCGCGTCGGTAGGAACACCTGTAATTGGATTCTATCCGCCAATAAAGGTGATGAGCCCAAAACGTTGGGGACCTTTAACGGACAAGAAAATTCTTTTTGTGCCTGAACAGGGATTGTGTCCTAAGTGTAAAGGGGACGAATGTAAATGCGATGATCGTATGGAATTAATTAAAGTGGAAGATGTTGTAGAAGCGGCGATAAAGTTAATTAACAATGAATAATGAATAATGAAAAATCTGCATTCTAAAAATTTCTCTTATCTATCGGTTTATTTTTTACTTTTAACTTTTAACTTTTTACTTCTTAATGCGCAAGATACAACTATAGTTAATAAAGTAGATACACTTCGCAATCTAAACCAAACAGCGTTTGGATTGGGTGAGAAATTAGTCTACGATGTAGGATATAGTTTCATCACTGCGGGTGAGGCGGTTTTTTCTATTCCGGAAATTGTAACGATAAATGAGCGAGAGTGCTACAAGGTGGTGTTCACGGTGAACTCCACGCCCACATTTTCTCTCTTTTACAAAGTTGACGATAGGTATGAAACTTATTTAGATGCGCTTGGAATATTTCCTTGGAAGTTCACTCAAAGAATTCGCGAAGGAAAATACAAATATGATTTTGCCGCTGAATTTGATCAGATAAATAACGTGGCAATAACTAAAAAGGGGAGATACCAAATTCCAGCTTATGTGCACGATGTAGTTTCTGCGATGTTTTATTTTCGGACAATGGATTTTTCTAAATCGCGACCAGGGCAAAAAGTCTACCTCCAAAATTTTCATAAAGACACAACATATCAGCTCGCAGTAAAATTTTTAGGATATCAGCAAATAAAAGTCGATGCCGGCAAATTCAATTGCATTTTAGTTGAACCGCTAATTATGGAAGGCGGTCTATTTAAAAGCGAAGGACGAATTATTATTTGGATGACAAATGATGAACGTAAAATTCCGGTTAAAGTAAGCACTAAAGTTGTAGTTGGTTCTATAGATGCCGAACTCAGAGAATTCTCAGGCGTCAATGGCCCGATTAATTCTAAGGTAAATTAACATGTCAAAATTTAATCAAATAGATTTAAGCAAAGTAAAAACGATTTCGATTAAAAATCGCAAGAGCAAAGTAACTCCGGCAGACTTTGCAAAGCCAATTGAACCTTTAAAAGTCGGTTTTAACGATTTTGTTAATTCGCTTCCTAATATTCTTGTAGCAAAAGATTTACGCAATTTAATTTCCGACATCGAAAGAGCTTATAAAAAAAATAAACCAGTAATTCTGATGATGGGGGCACATGTAATTAAGGTAGGACTTTCGCCTTTGATTGTTGATTTGCTAAAAAGGAAAATCATAACTCATGTAGCAATGAACAGCGCCGCTTCTATTCACGATGTGGAAACATCAATGTGGGGGCATACATCGGAAGATGTAATGGTAAATCTAATGGATGGGACATTTGGAATGTCTAAAGAGACGGGGGATTTTATAAACAAAGCTCTTATAAATGGAATAAAGGTTCCAAATATTGGATATGGCGAAATATTAGGCAAAAAAATTATTGAACAAAAAGGGATGCACAGGAAGATAAGTGTGCTGGCGAATTGCTATAGACTTGGAATTCCTGTAACAGTACATGCGGCTATTGGAACTGATATTATACACCAGCAACCTTCAATGGATGGTGCGGCAACTGGTGAATTAAGTTTCAGAGATTTTAAAATACTTGTGAATTCAGTAAAAGACTTGATAGACGGCGGAGTTGTGCTAAATTTCGGTTCAGCCGTAATTATGCCGGAAGTATTTTTGAAAGCTTTAACAATTGCTCGAAATCTTGGATATAAAGCTAAGGGATTTACAACAGCCAATTTTGATATGATTCGTCAATATCGTCCTCAGGTAAATGTTGTTGAAAGACCTACGCAAAAGCATGGCTGTGGGTATAACTTTGCAGGGCACCACGAAATTATGTTCCCATTACTTTCCGCAATGATAAAATCTAAACTTAAAACCAAATGACTGAACAAATCGAAAACAAAACTGAAACATTAGAAACTCCCTTAACGCTCTCTTTTATAGATAGACATGAAATTCATCCGGTATTATTTGCATTCTTATCGCTGATCTTTATATTTCTTCTTTATCAGGTTGGCGGAGGAATAATTACTTTCCTGGTAATTGGTTCCATGTCAATTACGCGAGAAAATGTTTGGACTATTCGTTACTTAACAGTTTTTGGTCAGCTATGCTTTATACTTCTTCCGACGCTTTTTTTGGCTCGCCTTACTACAACAAAAATGAAGAGTGTTTTTCCATTCAGAATTCCGGGTCTTCTTGAATCTACTTTAGCGCTTCTTGCTCTTTTTTCACTCCAACGTGTATTTGAAGTATACATTTTTTTCCAGAAACTAATACCGATGCCGGAATTGGTCCGCGAGTTCCTTGAGCCAATCAGAAAAATGTTTTTAGAATTAATAAAAGTCTTAATTCGCGCTGATTCCCCTTTCGAACTTTTTGCAGTAGTTTTTGTTGTTGCGATTACACCATCCATAGTCGAAGAATTGCTTTTCCGTGGTTATATTCAAAAGACTTTCGAACGTTTGATGTCACCTATTGTTGCCGCTATATTATCGGGCACTATTTTCGGTCTTTACCATATTAATCCCTTTGAACTTGTGCCGTTAATTGGACTTGGGGTCTTCTTCGGATTGTTACGTTTTCGTTCTCAAAGTCTTTGGCTTCCAATCTCAGCCCATTTCTTTAATAACTTCATGGCGGTTCTAGCTTCATATTACGGCGTGCAAGATGATGATTTAGTCGGTTTCTCTCAATCCACAGCTAATATTCCAACTATGTTATTAATATTGTGTTTGTTTGCCGTGTTGTTTTTATTTTCATTTATTGCGTACCTACGGATTACTCAAAATGTTATCAAGCGCGCGTGATAACAATAAAATCACTTGCGCTAATTGCGGTTTTGTTTGCGATTGTGATTGTTGTTTTTGTGATTTCTGCGGAAATATTTTAAACCTAAACGACTTTTTAATTGAATGCGAAACTCATCCGCAAAATCATTCTATAGGAATTTGCACGGTGTGCAATAAGCCCGTATGTTGGCAATGCGCTGTGAAGAATGGAAAAATAATTTTATGCAACTCTCCAGATCATTTATCCATATTTAATGAATACAAAATTATATATCGGCCTGAATCAGAATTTGAAGCGGAAGCTATTATTAGCAATCTGAATAATTCATGCATTGAAGCAAAAATGTTTTCGTTACACGATTACATCTCGACAAATGAGTTGAAACAAAAAAGAATTCTTGTTTTTGTGAAGGACGCAGAATGGGATAAAGCGAAAACTCTGTTATTAGATTTGAATCTTATTCAATAAGCGCAGTATAAGTAATTGTAATTTTTTTCAAATAATTTTCTTTTTTACATTATTGTTAAGGGATTATAAATGTCTAAATTTGAAAGTCTATTACCGAGAGTGCTTATCGCATGTGGAGCAATACCGCTTATAATATGGTTTGCCATACTTGGCGGCTATTATTTCTTTTTCCTCGTAGCGTTTATATCATTCTTGTCGTTATATGAATTCTACAAACTTACAGAAACGAAAGGCGCATTACCCTTAAAAGTATTTGGGTTGCTAACTGGCTTTATCGTGAATGGTATTTTTATATATGAAAGACTTCAAGTTGAAGTATATATGTTTTTTTTGATCAACTTTAATTATCGCTTGTCTATGTTCTCACAGCATCAACTATTGACTGTGGTACTGCTTTTATTTATCATCATTACGTTATTAGTGGAATTATTCCGCAGTAAGGGGTCGCCGACATTGAACATTGCATCTACAATATTAGGCGTAATGGTAATTTCGCTATGCTTTGGAACATTGATATTCCTGCGCGAATTATTTCCATACGGTTTTCCAGCGCACAAGTTTTTTGGTGCTGGAATTACAGACGAAAATCTATTAATGCAAATTAATCGCTGGGGTGGTTATACAATAATTTCAATTCTCGCAACAATTTGGATTTGTGATACAGCCGCTTATTTTGGCGGATTGTTGTTTGGCAAACATCGCTTATTTGAGCGAGTTAGTCCGAAGAAAACTTGGGAAGGCGCTGTTTTCGGTTTTATATTTTCGGTGCTAACTATGATAATTGCAAAAATTCTTTTGCTTGATTATCTCGCATTGCATCATGCAATTATTATCGGTGTTCTTATCGGAATATTTGGGCAAATTGGGGATTTAATAGAATCCCGTTTCAAGCGCGATGCCGGCGTTAAGGACTCCTCTTCATTAATTCCCGGACATGGCGGTGTGTACGACCGCTTCGACAGCTTGGTTTATATATCGCCAATTGTGTATCTTTATATAGACTTTATAGTCTTATCATAAAAATAGTTCGTAAAAGAAAAACGTGTCAGTCAGAACAAAAGTTCAAGTCGTAACGCTTGGTTGTCCAAAAAATCAAGTGGATTCAGAATATTTATTAGCTCAATTACAGCAAGGCAATATTGATATTGTTGAATCCATTGATAACGCCGATACAGTTGTTATCAACACATGCGGATTTATAAAAGACTCTAAACAAGAATCTATTGATACAATTATTGAGGCGGTTGAAAAGAAAAATCGGGGCGATATAAAAAAAATTGTTGTGATGGGATGCCTTTCGGAAAGATTTAAAAAAGAATTATCTGATGAAATTCCCGAAGTCGATTCGTTCTTTGGCACAAATAATTTGGTTGATGTGTTAAAAACGTTAGGCGTTGATTATAAAAAGAAATTGTACGGCGAGCGTATGCTTACAACGCCAGCTCATTATGCTTATTTAAAAATCTCGGAAGGATGCGATAATCCATGTTCATTTTGCGCGATTCCGTTGATGAGGGGAAAACATATTAGCTTGCCTTCTGAAGAAATTATTCGAGAAGCAAACATGCTTGCAAAAAAGGGGGTAAAAGAGTTAATTGTAATAGCGCAGGATACAACTTTTTACGGTTTGGATATTTATGGAAAGCGCAGGATATCAGATTTATTGAAAGGACTGAATGAAATTAACGGCATCGAGTGGATAAGATTGATGTACGCTTATCCTGCAAAATTTCCGGTAGATGTTATCGAAGTATTTCAGAGGATTCCGAAAATATGCCGATATATAGATATGCCGATTCAACATATTTCGGATAATGTGCTTAAATCGATGCAACGCGGAATTACAGAGCGTGCTACACGCGATTTGCTAAATCGGCTTATTGATGAAATCCCAAACTTAGGGCTGCGTACAACACTAATTGTCGGTTATCCAACAGAGACGGAAAAAGATTTTGAAAAACTTTGCAGTTTTGTTGAAGAGTTTAAATTTCATCGGCTTGGAGTTTTTGCATATTCACAAGAAGAAGGAACAGGAGCTTTTAGTTTGGGGGATCCAATCCCTACGAAAGTAAAGCAAAAGCGAATAGAAAAAATTATGGAAATTCAAAAAGATATATCTGAAGAACGTAACGAGTCTTTAGCAGGCAAGCAGATAAAAGTATTGATAGATAGAAAAGAAGGAGAATATTTCATCGGAAGAACTGAATGGGATGCGCCTGAAATTGATCAAGAAATTTATATAAGTTCTAATAAAATGTTAAATATTGGCTCTTTTTATTGCGTTGAAGTTACAGATGCGAGCGAATATGATTTGTACGCAACGACAAAAAAAACAATTGAGGAAATGAACCTTGAATTATAAAAATTTGCGGCGGAATGATTTTATATTCTTGATTTTATGTGTATCAATATTCTTTACTGATTCGCATGCGCAGGATATAGATAAGCGAAAGAAGGATGGAATAAGCTCGAGAATATTTACAGAAGCGTTTGCGTATGGATCTGAAGATTCTGGCAAAGGAAAAATTGATGTATATATACAGGTGCCTTATAGTGAGATAAGCTTTGCGAAAGAAGACAACCTATATATAGGCAGGTACGAAATAACGGCAAATTTGAAAACTAGAGATGACAAACTGGTATGGCAAAAAACTCAATTTGCCGAAGTAAGCTTAAAAGATTTTGCTCATACAGTTTCAAGTCGGTTATCTAATATTAGGCAATTTTCGGCGGATGTATTTGTCGGCAAATACAATCTCATTCTTCAAATAACGGATAGCGAATCAAAAAAGAGCACTACTACTAATTTACAAATTAACCTTAGGGACTACAGCAAGGATTCGCTTGCATTAAGCGATATTATGTTAGTTCATAGAATTAGCGCCGATAACAACAGAAAAAACATCGTGCCCAATTTGACCGGCATAATCGGGAAAGAAGTAAATTATTTTTATTTGTTCTTTGAAGTTTATCAAAACAAAGTTCAATTTGACAGTATTCAATTTTTATGTCGATTTGTAAATTCGAAGAATGAAACAAAATCGCGATACACTAAGGTCGCAAAGACTGATAGTCCACGCACGCAGATTGTTTGGCGGATCGACTCATTAGATATATCGACAGATTTGTATTTGATAATTGTTGAAGCTGAACGATATCCGCGCACATCAGCTTACACTGGAACTCGCGCTTCTGTTTCTCGGACTTGCATAATAAGAACGAGAAATATGCCGCCAAACATAACAGATATAGATAAAGCGACTGATCAGTTGATTTATATAGCGCGAGGCGGAGAGATAGATTTTATCAGAGAAGCGCAAACGAACGAAGAAAAACTTCAAAGATTTTTATCTTTTTGGGCAAAACGCGATCCCGATCCTAAAACGCCAGAAAATGAATTGATGGAAGAATATTACAATCGAGTTGAATACGCTAATAAAAATTTTTCCGCTTATTTTGAAGGATGGAAATCTGACCGTGGTATGGTATTTATTCGCTTTGGCGCGCCGCAACAAGTAGAAAGGCGTCCTTTTGACGCTAATTCGAAGCCGTACGAAATTTGGTATTACTATGATCTTAATCGAGAATTCATTTTTGTTGATGAAACTGGTTTTGGGGATTATAGATTGAGGTACCCGGAAACTGATTTATGGGGGCGTGTGCGTTGAATATTAGGCGGCTCATTTTAGCAGCGATGATTAGAATAAAGATTTACGTTGTTCGTCAATTTATAATTACTATTAATTTCCTTTTTATGCTATCGAATGCAATTGCGCAAGATAATTTTCGTGTGCGCAATATCGAGTTTTTGGGGAATCAATTATTTTCAGAAAACCAACTGCTTACTATCATTTCGACAAATAGGAATGGTTATCTGAATGAAAATAATCTTAATTCCGATGTAAATAAAATTATCGAACTTTATAAAGAAGAAGGTTATCTGCATTTGCGAGTAGATTCAATATCGATTATTAAGGATACGAATCGTTTTGAGGCGGAGATAAATATTTTTCTATATGAAGGAAAGCAATCGGTTATAGAAGAAATAAAATTAAGTGGTTGCGAAAAGTTATCAGAGCACAATTTAATGATGATAATGTCATTGAAGCCGGGAGAACCATTTGTCTCCTCAAGACTTGAACAAGATATTAAGTTACTGCTTCAATTGTACGCAGAGAAAGGATTTCCTTTAGCAAAAGTAAGCATCAGTAACATTTTATTTACCGATTCTTTAGATAAATATTTTACTAATGTGAAATTAGAGATTGAAGAAGGCAAGCCATTGGATATAGAGGAAATAAGAATAGAGGGAAACAAAACAACAAAAGATTATGTAATTATACGCGAAGCCCGGTTGCCGCAAAATCAGAGATTTTATCCGGATATGCCGTCAAAAATTAAAAGTCGGTTAGACCGATTACAATTATTTTCAACCGTTGATATTCCAGAATTATATCTGAATGAAGGAGAAAAAGGCGGACTATTAATACGATTAACTGAAGGTAATCATAATAGTTTCGACGGCGTATTAGGTTATGTACCGGCTAAAGTTAGCGGCAAAAGCGGATATTTAACCGGCTTAGTAAATTTATCGTTTAGAAATCTTTTTGGAACAGGGCGAAAACTTTTTGCCAGGTGGTACCAAGAAGATAAATCTTCACAAGAAACAGAACTAAATTATTTTGAACCTTGGGTCGCATCATATCCGATAAATTTGCTTTTAGGTTTTTTTCAAAGGAAACAAGATTCTACATTTGTTTCGACCCAATACAAGTTCGCTGTTGAAATGATGTTGACAGAATTACTGACATTTGGAGCGTCATTTTCACAAACAAATGTTTTCCCAACAGAAGGGTATGGGAAATTGATTGTGCCTGAAAGCAAAACAATGAATTATGGCATATCAATTAAATATGATTCACGAAATAGCGCAATTATGCCTATAGAAGGGATTCTATATACAACAGAATATAAAGCAGGGAAAAAATCAATAACAAGCGCGAATTCGTTTGCAGATTCTAAAACATCAACTAACCGCATCTTGTTCGATATTTATTATTATTTTCCCACTTTTATACGGCAAGTTGTATCAACCGAACTGCACATAAGAGATGTTCGAAGCGACAAAATAGATATAAGCGATTTATTCCAATTAGGAGGGGCGGCAACATTACGCGGTTATCGTGAAAGACAATTTTTTGGGTCGAGGCTCGTTTGGACAAATTTGGAATATCGTTTTATAATGGGTTCTCGTTCGTTCTTCTACGGGTTTGTAGATATCGGATATATTAGCAGGCCTTTAGACAGTCGTTTGGGAATTCATAAATCTGAACAAAGAAAAATTGGTTATGGAATCGGCGTTCAACTGGATTCGGCGTTAGGTAATATTGGAGTAAGTTTTGCGCTTGGCGAAGGAGATACATTCAGCACATCGAAAATTCACATACGGTTGATAAATGAATTCTGAAAAAATGAAAGCGTTTCTGCTGTTAAGCAGACCAGTAAACGTCCTTATAACATTTGTCTCAATCCCTGTAGCTTGTTGGATTGCAGGCGGTACTTTGAATGAATGGTTAATTATTCTTTTTGCGGCAACAACTGGAGCGCTTGTAACTGCAGGCGCTAATGCTATCAATGATTCTTTCGATATAGAAATTGACAAGATTAACAAACCTGACCGCCCCTTGCCAAAAGGTATTTTGAGTCAGTCGGACGCTAAACTAATGTGGTTTCTCACATCGGTAATTGCGTTATTCCTAAATATCTTTACAAATTTGTTGTCTTTACTAATTGTGGCGTTTTCAATTGTATTGCTTTATTTTTATTCGGCAAAATTGAAAAGAACGATAGTTGTTGGTAATTTTGTTGTCGGAATGATGACCGGCATGGCTTTTATTTACGGTGGTGTTGCAGTCGGCACAATTGAGCGATCAATAATGCCCGCTTTGTTTGCGTTTTTCTCTAACTTTGCCCGCGAGCTTATAAAGGATGTAGAGGATGTTGAAGGAGACAAAAGTAACAATGCAATTACTTTGCCTGTTAAGTATGGAATAAAACCAGCATTAATGCTTGCAACGATCTCTCTTTCATTATTAGTTTTCAGCACAATCTATGCAATGATTGTTGGAATTTATAGCTTTGCTTTTTTTAGCGTCCTTATAGCCGATTTATTAATCGTAATTACTATTTTGTCTATGTGGCAAAATCATTCTGTTGAAAAGATGAAAATCGTAAGTAATAATCTGAAACTTGTTATGATTGTCGGATTGATTTCAATTATTCTTGGTTCTATTTGAATGAGTAAGAATAATAAAATTGGATTAGAGATAGAGCACAAGTTGTGGACTGAAGGCAACGAACTTATTGCCGGCGTGGATGAAGCGGGGCGAGGTCCGTTGGCAGGTCCGGTTGTTGCGGCGGCTGTAATTTTTCCGAAGGAAATATTTATAGAGGATGTGGATGATTCGAAGAAAGTATCCGCTAAAAAAAGAGAACTCCTTTTTGATTTGATAATGGGCAAAGCTATAAGCGTTGGCATTGGAATAATAGATCATAATACAATAGATGAAATAAATATACTGAAATCGGCAATGCTTGCTATGCGCAATGCTTTGAATAATTTAAGAGTTAAACCTGACTATGTTATTGTGGATGGCAATTCTTTCAAACATGAAAATCTCCCATTTCAAAATATTATCGGCGGCGATTCAAAATCTTTTACAATCGCCTCGGCTTCTATAATAGCAAAAGTAACGCGGGATAAAATAATGTCTGAATATGATAATGAATTTCCCCAATATGGATTTTCGAAGCATAAAGGGTATGGAACTAAGCGACATATAGAGGCAATTCGCAAATACGGTCTATGTGCAATACACAGAAAATCTTTCCACTCGGTTTAAAAACATAACCATAATTAATCTTTTTATTGTATGCAATAGAATTATCAGCATTAGCTCAACCGATAGTGAGACTACATCAGGTGGGATTTATTTCAAAAGAAAATAATTTACTTAGATGAATGTGCTAATCGGTTTAAGGGGCATTTACGAAGAACGGGGGTAATGTATTCGTACTCGATTCGAGATTGTCAAATCGGTAATTCAAAAAAGTGATTCAATAGAGACCTGATGTAACAAAAAATGTAGTTACTACGAGATGAATTCTTTTCATTTCCCCATTAATTAGACACTTAACAATTTGCTAGGAAAATCTTCGTAGGGGCGATTCATGAATCGCCCCAACTGACA
>JBBIII010000037.1:0-22227 GCA_037446575.1 Ignavibacteriales bacterium | reverse complement strand
TGGTTTTATTTTACTGCTAAAAGTTAAAAAAGTCAAGTTGATATTAAGTAGTTTTTTGGAAATCGGAAGGTACATGGTATCCCCCTGAATATACACGGAAAGGAGGGTCAAAGAACAGTATTAGAATGGATTAATTAAAAAATCAGAAAAGAAATTATACACAGTTTTTGGCTTTTATTAAATCACAATATGAACCGGCTACAATTTCCGATGGTTTAACATAAAATTGAGAAATTAAAAAATTCATTAATTCATTAGCCTCCTTATCCCCTTTATTTATTATAACTTCAAATTCAAGAAAATTGCCAAGTCCAGTTACTTTGTCTATATGAATCCGAGCATTCTTAAAAATATAAAGGCGACGCCTTTTTTCTACAATTCTACTTATTCCATAAATATCAGCAAAAAAAGATTGAACACTTTTGATATCATTTATCTTTAAAATAGTATAATTTGAATAACGACTTCCTTTTCTATTTGGTCTATTATAGAAAATTAATTCTGCAGATTGACTATTGATTATTCTAAGTTTTAACCTTCCTTCTCTTATCTTAAAATAAATATCTTTCTGAAATAAAATTTCTTTTTCCCTTGCCCCTATTTTTTTTGCTATGTCGATTGTTTTTGCTAAAGAAACAATACGAACTTTCAATTCTAAATTCTTATACATACATAATATTAGTCAAAAAGTAGAATAGACTCTCGGTAGTTAATGATTTATATTAATGATTGATTTCCAAAATTTTATATTCTAAAACTCCTGCCGGAACTTTAATTTGCACTACCTCCCCAGTTTTCTTTCCAAGTAATCCTTTACCTATTGGTGATGTAACAGATATCTTGTTTTGCTCATAATCAGCTTCTTCCGGTGCAACAAGGCGATACTCAATTATCTGTTTAGTTATTTGATCCTGTAATTTTACGAGGGAAAGTATATATACTTTATCAGTTGGCAATGAAGCGGCGTCGATAATTTGGGCGCGCGAAAGAGTTTCTTCCAACTTTGCAATTCGTAACTCGAGATGTTGTTGTGCTTCTTTTGCGGCGTCGTATTCTGCGTTTTCACTCAGGTCGCCATATCCTCGAGCTTCAGCAATTTTTGCGGCCATTTCGGCTCTCCCTATTGTTTTCATCTCGCGCAATTCTTTTTCTAATTCCGTAAGTTTTTCACGCGTTAAATAAACCTTACCATTGTTATTGCTATCAATCATATTTACTCCTTTAACCGAAAAAAAATCCCTTAAGCAGAGATCGGCTTGAAGGGCTATTACAAAAGTAATAGCCATCATTATATTAACAATGGCTATTACGTAGATAAAGTAGTTGAATAAAAAATTAGACGCAAGATTTTTCTCCGAATTTATATAACTTCTTTAATAATTGAAGAATCATCTAATTCGTTTAATATCAAATGTCCAAGTTTATCTCGTTTTATTTTTAGATATCTCGCGTTATACTGATTGGGTTTAATTTCTAATGGCAAACGTTCAACTACTTCAAGACCATAAGCGTTAAGCCCGATAATTTTTTTCGGATTATTTGTAAGCAGTCTCATTTTGCCAACACCTAAATCTCTAAGTATTTGTGCGCCTATGCCATAATCGCGCAAGTCGGCACGAAAGCCCAACTTTTCATTTGCTTCCACAGTATCGAAGCCATCATCCTGCAAACCGTATGCTTTCAACTTATTCAATAACCCGATACCTCGACCTTCTTGTCTCATATAAAGTATTACGCCTTTACCTTCGCGCTCGATTCTATCCATCGAAGCTATCAGTTGTGCGTTACAATCACAACGGAGCGAACCGAATACATCTCCTGTTAGACATTCTGAATGCACTCTAACTAAAGTCGGAATTTCCGGAGTAATTTCGCCTTTAACTAAAGCAATATGTTCTTTATTATCTGTCTGACTTCGATAAAGATTAATTTTGAAGTCGCCATATTTAGATGGAAGGTGAGTAGAGACAACATGTTGTACTAATCGTTCACGTCGGATACGATATTCTATTAATGCTCGAACAGTGATTATTTTTAGATTAAATCTTTCTGCAATTTTCATTAGTTCGGGCACGCGCGCCATAGATCCGTCTTCGGAAAGAATTTCACATAAAACTCCAGCTGGATACAACCCAGAAAGATTACATAAATCGACAACTGCTTCTGTATGACCCGCTCGTCGTAAAACGCCACCTTCTAAAGCCCTGAGTGGAAATATATGACCAGGACGCGCAAAATCGTGAGCTTGAGTATTTTGATCTGTAAGTGCTTTTACGGTTGCGGCTCTATCGGATGCTGAGACGCCTGTTGTAGTTCCATGTATATAATCGATCGATACTGTAAATGGCGTTTCGTGTAATGAAGAATTTGCCTCTACCATCAAGTCAAGATTTAATTCCTTTGCACGTGTAGTAGATATCGGAGCGCAGACTACTCCACGCCCTTCCTTGACAAAAAAGTTGATTGTTTCGGGCGTTACTTTTTCCGCCGCTAAAACAAAATCACCTTCATTCTCGCGGTCTTCATCATCAACAACAATGAGAATTTTTCCCGTTCGAAAATCCTCTATGGCTTCTTCTATTGTGTTGAAATTTTTCATTACATCTATTTCTTCTCAGGTTCCGATTCTGAAACTACCGTCGAAATCGATCCTCTATCTAATTTTACTTTCACATTGTCTGCAATTTGAACAAGAACTGTTTTATCATCTATGCCGACAATTGTTCCATAAATGCCGCCTGAAGTTACTACCTTGTCGCCTTTCTTCAAATTATCAATAAGCCGCTGTCGTTCTTTTGCACGTCTCTGCTGTGGACGGATTATCATAAAATAAAATATAAGAATGATCGAACCGAATAAAATTAGATTAGACATTAAACCAGGTCCTCCATCCTGCGATGGCGATCCCATTAGAATTGTGAAGTATTGAAACACTTTTTCCTCCTATTAATTAATTTATGTATTGGTGTATTCTTGTATAATTTCTTGTTCTATTTGTAATTTATCAAGCATTGTTATCTTCCATTCTTGAAATCTCTTTTGTAAGATAGCATTTCTCGCTTCGCGTGCAATCCATAAAAAGAAGTGCACATTATGAATTGATGCAAGTTGCAAAGCGAGTATTTCTTTTGTTACAAATAAATGCCGCAAATATGATTTTGTAAAATTCCTGCAAGCATAACAATCGCATTCTGAATCTATTTGTGCGAAGTCGTACTTATATTTAGCATTGCGAATATTAATAGCGCCATTGTGCGTGAACAGCATTCCGTTACGCGCGTTCCTTGTTGGTATTACACAATCGAACATATCCATGCCTCGATCAATGGATTCTATAATATTTTCAGGTAATCCGATGCCCATTAAATATCTCGGTTTATGCGACGGCAAAAATTGTTCTGTAAATTCGGTGATTTTATACATCTCGTCCGATGGTTCTCCAACTGCTAAACCGCCAATTGCATATCCGTCGAAATCCATCTTTACCAATGCTTTAGCGCTTATCTCTCTAATTTCCGGATAAACGCTCCCTTGCACAATTCCAAACAGCGCTTGCGTGTGCTCGTATAATGGTAATTGATTTTCGGCGGCATTTTTACTGCGCTCTGCCCATTTAATAGTTAACTCATTAGAATTCTTCGCATAGTCGAATTCGCAAGGATAAGGCGTGCATTCATCAAGAACCATCATTATATCAGAACCCAATTGCCTTTCAATTTGAATAACGCTTTCCGGCGTAAAAACATGTTCCGCTCCATCGAGATGCGAACGAAAAACGACGCCTTCATCATTTATTTCTCGTAAATCGCTTAAACTGAACACTTGAAATCCGCCGCTATCTGTAAGAATTGGTTTTTGCCAATTTATAAACCGATGCAACCCGCCGGCTTGCTCAATTACATCAATTCCTGGTCTAAGAAAAAGATGATACGTGTTGCCTAAAATGATTTGCGTTCCGAGTTCCACTAATTCACGCTGTTCAATTGCTTTAACAGCGCCTTGCGTGCCAACAGGCATAAAAACTGGAGTCTCTATAATTCCGTGGTCGGTCTCAATTACTCCGGCTCTTGCCTTCCCGTCTTGTGCTATGAGTCTATATTTCAAATCTGTTTCTATTAATAAAAAACCGCAGAAAAAAATCCTGCGGCTAGTTTAATTATTTTTGTATAATACTTCTGATAAAATATAGATAGAAAATTGAAAGTTGTCAACGGGTGTTGACTTTTTTATATTTTCGCTCGATAAATAAGGCATGAAAAATTATAAAAAGTATTGCCCCGGCTACATCAGCCGCTAAATCAAAATAATCAAATAAACGGCCGGGGACATATAATTGATGTAATTCATCGAGGTAGCCGTAAATAATTGTAAAGGTGAATGCAATAACCAATGCCTTTTCTTTTAAATATGGAAATCGCAGTTGATAGAAGAAACCGCGCCACGATAAAAAACATAAAACGAAGAAAGCCGCCATATGCTCAAGTTTATCAAAACCGATAATTGCCGGCATAAAATGTGGAAGAGCAGTTAGAGAAGAAAGTATAAATATTATAGCCGCCCAAATTATTGCCGGTAATTGATACAAAATAAAATGCTTCATTTTAAAACGCTTACCTCTATTTTCTTAAAAGCTTCCGGAAGAATTTCAATTAGATCGTTCGCTATTAAACTTCTTTCGCCAATTTTATTTTTCACAAGATCGCCAGATAATCCATGTATAAATGCGCCTGTCGTTGCTGCGTCAAATGCATTCATCCCTTGCGCCCACAGAGCGGCAATAATTCCGCTTAAAACATCACCAGCTCCGGCTGTAGCCATTCCAGAATTACCCGTCGAATTGATAACGACAACTCCATTTTGCGCAGAAGTTACGGTGGGAACGCCTTTCAATAATACGACTGAATTAAACTTTTTTGAATACTCTCTTACAATTGAAATTCTATTTCGTTCAATCTCATTTGCCGATAGATTTGTAAGCCGCGAAAATTCGCCTACATGAGGGGTTAATATAAATTCTGATTTGAATGACTTTAATTTCCCCGCACCCGTTGATGCAATTGCGTTTAATCCATCAGCGTCAATTAGAATTTTTCCTTTGCATTCAAATAGAATTTTTACAATCAATTTTTGCGTTTCGGGGCTTTGAGATAAACCGGGCCCAATAATCACAACATCAGCCCAATTTAGTTTTTCTAAAATAGGTTCAAAAGCATCTAAGCTTAACGCCCCATCTTTTGTAGATGGTAATGGATATGTCATTACCTCGGTCAGTTTTTTTGCGAGAATTGGATAAACTACATCTGGAACGCCTAACATTACAGCACCTGCGCCCGCACGAAGAGCAGAGGTACTGCACATTGCCGCCGCCCCTGTTAAGCCTGTTGAACCTGCAAGCGCAAATACTTTTCCCACGCTGTACTTATGCGCAAATATTGAACGCTTCGGCAGAATTTTCTGAATATCGGATTGCTCGATAAGTAAAGTTGGCGATTTAATTTTTTTTGTTACTTCTGCCGGAATTCCTATATCAATTACTTCCAGCGCGCCTGAGTTTATCCTTCCTTTATTGCATACCAAACCAGATTTAAGATTTCCGAATGTAATAGTGATTTCAGCGCACACTGCGCAATTTTCTACTTCCCCCGTTGTTCCATTTACTCCAGAGGGAATATCGACCGCCACAATAGAAGCTTGTTGAGAATTCAGCCATTTTATAATTTCAAAATAGGGTTTCTTTACACTCCCATTAAACCCGGTTCCAAATATAGCGTCTATAATTATCTGATATCCGTTCAGTTTTTTTAGAGTTTTCTTTGAGAATCTATAAAGTTTAATTCTTTTAGATAATTTTTTTGACCATTTCTGAAGAATTACAAAATTAGTTTTCGCATCACCCTTCAATTCTCCGACTTGCGCCATTAGTAAAACATCGACTTTTTTTACATGGTTCGATAATAATCTTGCAATTACAAATCCATCTCCGCCATTATTACCCTTCCCGCATACTATTAGGACTTTCTTGTCTGCAAGCGGAGAGTATCTCTTCTTCACGACTTCAACTACACCTCTACCGGCATTTTCCATCAATAATAAACCGGGAACACCAAATTTATTGATGGTTATTTCATCGCACATTTTCATTTCATTTGATGTGAACACCAGTTCCATTTTATATTACCTTATATATTAAAAGAAACGTTGTGCAATTTGAACTATGCTCGATGGAAACAAACCAAAGAACAAAGTGAGAACCGCGCATATAATTACGACAATTATTTGTAGATGCGCAATTTTAATAGAAGACGCTGTTTTACTTTCTCTAAAATACATTAGCGCTACGATTCGTATATAGTAATAGGCAGAGATAAAACTTGTCAACACTCCGATTACCGCCAACCATGTCAAGTTCGATTTTATCGCTGAATAGAACACAAAATATTTTCCAAAGAATCCCGCAAAAGGCGGAATACCTGATAACGCAAACATGAAAATTGCCATAAGTGCAGAAAGCACCGGTTGCGTTTGATGCAATCCTAAATAATCATCGAGCTGTAGATTTTTTTCTTCTTCATTCTCAATAATTGCAACAATTGCAAATGCTCCAACATTCATAAACGTGTAAGCTACAAGATAAAACATTACGCCCACTTGCCCCTCAATACTGCCTGAGGCAATGCCTATCAACATATAGCCGGCATGTGCTATACTGGAATAGGCAAGCATCCGTTTGATATTTGATTGACCGATTGCGGCAATATTTCCAAAAATCATGGAAGCCGCGGCAATAATAGCGATTGCTTCATTTATTCTTCCGCCAAAAAAATCAAATGTTCTAATAAAAATTGTAATAAACGCCGTAAAAGCCGCCGCTTTAGCCGCCGTTGACATAAATGCGGTTACGGGAGTTGAAGAACCTTCGTACACATCTGGAGCCCACATATGGAAAGGAACTGCCGCCGCCTTAAAACTTAATCCGACAATTAACAATCCTGCGCCCAATAAGAATAAATAATTTGTTGATACTACTGCAAATACATTTCGAATTAACATTAGATTTGTAGTGCCAACAGTTCCATAGATCAATGCGATTCCATACAGTAAAAATCCAGTCGAAAATGCGCCTAAAAGAAAGTACTTAAGCGCCGCCTCTGTTGCATGCTCTTTAACTCTAACTATGCCAGCTAATACGTACAAACAAATCGACATCAATTCGATACCAAGGAACAATATTATTAAGTCATTTGCAGATGCTATAAGCATCATTCCGATTACAGCGAAAAGCAATAAAATGTAAAATTCGCCGCGATTGTATCTCTTTTTTTCGAAATAATTTCTCGCAATTATTGCGACTAAAATTGCAGTTATACAAAATAGGACATTAAAAAAATTTGCGTATCCGCCATGCCTTATCATACCTCCAAAACTTTGCGTCTCCGTTTCGAAATTCAAAAATGAAAAGAATCCGGCGGTAGTAAGTCCAGCCAAACTTACATAATAAACAGCTATTGGGCGCGTTGTTTTTACTGCTTCTATTATTATTGCAATTAATACGGTTGCAACTAAAGCCATTAACGAAACATTTGCAAAAATATCCACAATATAGGAGTTCATAAAAATTTTGGTAATTCTATTAGAAATTAAAAAACAAAAGCCAAATTAATATATAAATAGGCAATAAAATTGGAAATGAATATTTAAATACATAACCAAAAAATGTCGGACATTTTATGCTTGCATGTTCAGAAATTGATTTGACCATAAAATTCGGACCGTTTCCAATATAAGTCATTGCGCCAAAGAATACAGAACTGACTGAAACTGCCTGCACATATTTCCATGTGTGTGCAGTAATTTCAATTGCTTTCGGGATTAATGGATTCGCAAGTCCAAACATAGCTGGAGTTGTTAAGCCGAGCATTAAGCTCATATGTTGTGCATCATTAACATTGGCGCCGTGCAAACCAAAAGACGCAGTTAAGAAATTCAAATATGTTGGAGCGTTATCTAATACACTCGATAAGATGCCTGTTCCCCAATAAAATTGCCCAGTTGTAACTATGCCTATTCTTGCCGCGTTTAGTTCCAACCAATCGAGAGCCGGAATCATCGTAGCAAAAATACCGGCAAATAAAATTGCAACTTCCTTTATTGGCAAGAAGTTAAATTCGTTTTTCTGATGAATTTCCTTTTTTGTTGTAATATACGATGCAATAGCGGCGCCCCACATTATAACTTCTCTCAGCATCAAAGGGGCTGGATGCTCAATAAAGACTGCGCCTAAAATTATCAATAAGAATACAATATTATGCAATCCGGTTACCTCCGGTTCTTCGACTTCGTGAATAGATGTCTGTTTTTTTTCAGAGACTTTACGGAAATGATATTCATCAATCGAAAAGAAAATCAGTAAAACTAATCCGACCGTAATTGCCCATATTACAGATACATGCGTAATAACCCAGAAAAAAGGGATGCCTTTCAAATAACCAAGGAAAAGGGGCGGATCCCCAATAGGCGTCAATGCGCCGCCAATATTACTTACAATAAAAATAAAAAAAACTATGTGATACGCTTTAATGCGATATTTATTTATTCTCAAGTAAGGTCGAATCAATAGCATTGAAGCGCCTGTAGTACCGAATATATTCGCCATCACTGCGCCTATGGCAAGAAGCGCTGTATTACCGAGCGCTGTTGATTTGCCTTTGATTTTTATATGTATTCCACCCGATACAATGAATAATGAACCGATCAACGAAATGAAACTTACATATTCGTAAGAAGTCTGAAATAAACGCGGAACATTATTTAACCCAACCGCATAATAAATAACAACAATAAAACCTAACGTAAAAGCAAGCCCTGGATAATTTTCCTCCCACCAATGCTTATTTATAAACGGCATAACCGCTATAGATAAAAGAAGAAAAATAAACGGAATAATGAACCAAGTATTAACCGGCAAAATTGTTACATGATCTATATAGTAACCAAAAAAATTATAAAACGTCATCGCTGTAACAGCAACGATCAAGTACGTGATGAATATTTTTCTTTTTTGATATTTCACTTATAGTTTTTCTTATTGAACTACTTCTGTAAAACGAATTTGTGAACCACGCTTTACACTTTCCATTTTCTCAACTGTTTGTTTTACAACTTTAGCCGATTTACTAAGATAAGTTTTCGGATAAACGCCTATCCATACAATAAATATCACTATAGGAACGAGAACCGCTATTTCACGCTTCGATAAATCAGTTAGATGGTGTCCCCCATACAGTCCATCTTTACGTAACGTTCCCATAAATACACGTTGATATACCCACAGCATATATACGGCGGATAAAATTACTCCAAGAGCAGCAATAATAGCAAACCATCTATTTCCCAGTAGTGTTGATTTAAACGCCCCGATCAAAACGAGAAATTCTCCAACAAATCCATTTAATCCCGGCAAACCGATGGAAGAAAATGTCATAATCATAAAGAATGTAGCATAAATGGGAGTTAGTTTTGCAATACCGCCATAATCAGAAATTATTCTTGTATGAGTACGGTCGTAAATCATACCGACAAGTAAGAAAAGCGCTCCAGTCGAAAGTCCATGATTGACCATATGAATTATTGCGCCTTGCAATCCTTCTTCTGTCATTGAAAATATTCCTAAAATAACAAACCCGAGATGCGATACAGACGAATATGCTACAAGTTTTTTAATATCTGTTTGTACCATTGCGACTAAAGCGCCATAAACAATTCCGATTACAGCAAGCGAACACATAAACGGCATAGCTCGTAATGAAGCTTCGGCAAACAACGGTAAATTGAACCGGATAAATCCATACGCGCCCATCTTCAACAAAACACCGGCAAGAATTACACTTCCTGTAGTCGGCGCTTCTACGTGCGCATCCGGAAGCCAAGTATGTAATGGCCAAACCGGAACCTTAATTGCAAAACTCAATCCAAATGCAATAAACATCCATATCTGTAAATTGATTGGCATTAAATGCGCAATGCCGTATAGTTCAATCAAATCTGTTGTAAATCTCCCGTTCGGCACAGTTGAAGCAATATGCCCCAGATAAATAATCGCAACAAGCATTAATAAACTGCCAAAGAGCGTAAAGAGAAAGAACTTGACTGCGGCATAAATCCGATTTTCTCCGCCCCACAAACCTATTATAAAATACATAGGTATTAGCATTGCTTCCCAGAAAATATAGAAGAGAAATAGATCGAGCGAAGCGAATACGCCAATCATACCTACTTCGAGCAGTAAAATCATGATAGTGTAACTTTTAAGCTGTCGATTGATAGAATTCCATGTCCCAAGAAGAGCTATTGGAGTTAAAAATGTCGTCAACAATATTAATAACAACGACATTCCATCAACGCCGAGATGATAGCTTATGTTAAGATTTTCTATCCAAGGAATTTTTTGAACAAATTGAAAACCCGTTTTATTCGCATCATAACCGACAAAAAGAAATACCGAAACGAAAAAAGTAACAAAGCTCCCAATTAAGCCGCACAGTTTAATAAGCCGCGAGTTTTCTTTTGGAAGAAAAAGAATTGCCGCCGCAAATGCCAATGGAAGAAAAATTATTATTGTTAATAAGAATTCCGAAAGCATCTGCCTAATTCCGCAGTAGATTATTGATAAAAATTTTTTTGAAAAGCATCATTATCACAGACATAGGTTTTCTATTTAAGCAACAACCAAGTTATTACAAATAAAATTCCGCCGATAAAATAGATAGCATAAGTTTGAATAACGCCAGTCTGAATTTTCCGAACAATTTGGGCAGTTAAACCAAAAAATTTTGCAGAACCGTTTATCAATCCATCAATAATTACAACATCAATAATTTTCCACAAAATTTTATCCGATCCTTTTACAAACGGATTAACCATGACGGCATCGTATGCTTCATCCACATAATATTTATTTACCAGCAAGTTGTATAATCGTGGAAATCTTGCAACAAACGCCGCCTCAAGTTCTTTTCGCTTCAGATAAGCTAAGCGAGCTATATAATAACCGCTTATAGCAACAAAGATAGATAGAGCCATTAAAATAAATTCTGTTATTTCAATTCCGTGTTCGCCTTTCATCAATTTATATTGAGCTGGCAGAAAAACTGGTTCAAGCCAATTCTTTATTGCACTTAAGTGTGGAATTCCGATAAGACCTCCAACAATTGATAAAAATGCAAGAACGATAAGCGGAATAGTCATCGTTTTCGGAGCTTCATGCGGATGAAGTCGAAGATCGAAACGTTTCTGCCCTTCAAACGTTAAAAACAGTAATCGGAAAATATAGAATGCAGTCAATAAAGCTCCGATAACACCCAATAACCAGAAAATCCAAGAACCTTGTTCACTGCTAAATGCATTCCACAAAATTTCATCTTTACTAAAGAAACCAGCTAATGGGGGAATGCCGGCGATTGCAACCGCTCCGATTAAAAATGTCTTGTAAGTAATGGGAAGATATTCTTTTAATCCCCCCATTTTTTTTATGTCCTGCTCATCTGCTATTGCATGAATTACCGCACCTGCGCCGAGAAAAAGAAGCGCTTTGAAAAATGCGTGAGTAATAAGATGAAAAATTCCGGCGCTAAACGCCGCCACACCCATTGCAAGGAACATATACCCGAGCTGACTAATTGTTGAATAAGCAAGAATCTTTTTAATATCGTTTTGCGCTAATCCAATTGTTGCGGCAAAAATTGCAGTTGCAATACCTATAACGGCAATTATCTGCAAAACGGTTGGAGCAAGAGCATAAATAATAGAACACCGCGCTACCATATAAACGCCCGCAGTAACCATAGTCGCCGCGTGAATTAATGCGCTTACTGGTGTCGGACCTGCCATCGCATCTGGCAACCAAACAAACAAAGGAATTTGCGCCGATTTTCCTATCGCTCCAACAAACAAGAGTAGCGCAATCCAAAATACAGTTTTATTTCCGACTGGCAAATGCGATGCGAAGTTGAAAACCGTATTGAAGTTCAAACTTCCAAACGTTGAAAAAATAAGAAGCATGCCAAGTATAAAACCCATATCGCCAATTCTATTAACTATAAACGCTTTTTTTGCCGCATCGCCAGCGGACTTTTTCTCATACCAAAATCCTATTAGAAGATAAGAACATAGCCCAACACCTTCCCAACCGAGAAACAACAGCAAGAAATTATTTGCAAGGACAAGGTTTAGCATTGCAAAGATAAAAAGATTCATATAAGCAAAAAATCGCCAATAGCTTTTATCGCCTCGCATATAACCGATAGAATAAATGTGTATTAAAAAACCAACACCAGTAACAATTATTGTCATTAGAATGGAGAGTTGATCGATAAGGTATGCAATACTTATGTTTAGCGTGCTTGTTGTTTCGGAAAAGGTTGATAGCCAAGTAAAAAGCTCGATTGTTTGTTTTCGTTCAGATTGTTCTAAACCAAGCATTTGAAAAAAAAGCGCCACGCTTAGAATGAATGATAATCCTACAGTACCGCTTCCAATAATACCTATCAATTTTTCATTTTTTATACGCGAACCAAACAATCCAATGAATAAAAATCCGATGAACGGTATAAATACAATATATGGAGTTAGCGAAAACACAATCCTTCTTTTCTACATTAAATTTGATACATCATACTTTATGCTTCTAACTTTATACCTCACACTTTTATACATCCCTCACCATTTCATAATGTTAATTTGATCAAGGTTTATTGTTTGCTTACGTCTGAATAAGGCAATAATTATCGCAAGCCCAACTGCGGCTTCAGCCGCTGCTAATGCCATTACAAAGAAGACTAATATTTGTCCGGTTATATCGCCAAAGTAAGCGGAGAATGCGACTAACGTGAGATTAACGGAATTCAACATCAATTCAATCGACATAAATACAATTATAACATTGCGTCGCGTTACCACGCCAACAGCGCCTATCATAAACATTATTGCGCTTACAATTAGATATGATTGTAATGAGACCATCGACAAATATATCTTAGATACAAACCAGTTATTATATTTAATCTAACTTTTTCTTCGCTAGTAAAATTGCGCCAACAATTGCGGCTATAAGCAAAAGCGAAGTAACTTCAAACGGAAATAAAAATTGTGTAAATAATGCCCTGCCAATCGCCTCCACTGTTCCTATAGAGCCAGCTTTCGCAAGATCGATTGTTAAAGAGCCTGTCTGCATACGGATTATATACAATACTTCCATCAGCACGGCAAAACTAATTCCTGCCGCAATAATTTTTTTTAAGGATAATCTGCCTTTCAATCGCTGAATATCGCCGAGATTTAACAGCATTATTACAAATACGAAAAGCACCATAATGGCGCCTGCATAGACAAAAATTTGAATAATGGCAATAAATTGTGCATGCAAAGTTAAATAAAGACCGGCAAGGCAGAAAAAATTCGCGATGAGATAAAGCGCAGAAACAATTGGGTTGCGCCTTGTAACGACCATAATAGCGGTTATTATACCGCCAAATGCTAAGATATAGAATAAAATAATTTCAAGCGTCAATTTTTAATCCGGAAATTTTATTTTTGCCGCACCCAACTTATCAATTCCTTCAATGATGGCCTTTTTCCGTAAGATAAAATCGCTACGCGGAATATTTTTCCTGCAATCCACATCATAACAACGGTTGAACCGATTAACAACAAAGTTGTGGCAACAATTTCCCATAATGGCGGCATCAGAATCGCAACGCGCAATACCATTATGGAGGGCGTCAATATCGGGATAAATGATAATATTTTGACAATTAACGAATCTGGATTTTGCATGACTAACATCATAAGCGCAAATGGCGCTATTAATATCATACTGATATACGCAGTAATCTGTTGCGCCTCTTGTTCGGTTGTTACCGGCGAGCCAGCCGCAACAAAGATTGCAGCATAAAACAAATATCCTAAAATTGCATAAAACAAAGTTAGGAAAAAATAATCCGGTTGAATAATGTTCATATTTGTTTTCATAGATATTGCTACGCCCATAAATGCATAGACTAGCATTTGCAGAATTCCCAATCCTGATAAACCAAGAATTTTGCCAGTCATCAAATCCCGCGCATTGCAAGATGAAAGAAGCACCTCAGCAACTCTATTTGATTTTTCCTCCAACATACTTCGCACTAATAATTGCGCTGATGTAAGAACCATAAAAATAAGCATAAGCAAGCCGATATAAGCTTTTGCAAATACTTCTCCAAACCCCGCTTCTGATTCATCCCCTTTTTCTGAAATTTTTATGGATTTCACTTGAACGCTTGCAGTCAATTTACTTATTAAAGCAGGGTCTAATCCATGCGCATTCAATCTGCTTTCTATTATTACTTGTTGAATGGCTCGCGAAAATCTTTCTTGCACTTTGAAATTTCCGACATTCTTTGCACGATATTCAACTTTCCCACTATCGAACGCTGATGCTGGAATTAAAAAATATCCTTCAATTGCTCCTATTGCGACCAATTCTACAGCTTCATTTCTTGCTTCTTCAACAGTATTTCCCTCTAATAAATTCCGCAGTAAATAATTTGATTTATCGTTTTTTAATATATATTCGCGGTCGAGTTTTATTGCCAACGGTTGAATTAATTTTTTAGTTTCATCTATAATTCCGATACAAACAGTTTCATCGTCTTCTTTTGATGCTAATAATGCTGGGAGAATAACCATTGCAGCAATAATAACCGGCATTAGGATGAGCGAAATAATAAATGCTTTTGATTTTACTTTTTCAAGGAATTCCCATTTGGCAACTTCAAAAGATTTCATTGCTCCTGCTCCCTCGATTGCTTTGCTAATAACTCCTTCTCAACTTTTCGTTTTGTCAGGAAAAATTGAACCACCGAAAACAGAGATAAGCACACCCAAATTACTGGTAAATAAGAATCCGATTGATGCGTCAAAATAAATATTATCGAAAGCGAAATAATTAGAATTATTGATAACAGCGCTCTGCGTACACGTTTATCTTTCATTGCCAATTGTGAAATTTTATCAGAAACAATTTTTACCTGAGGGATCGGTTTTTCAGCGGCTTGTTCAATTTTATCTACGCCGCCAACAACATTGATAAAAATTGAATTTAAAGACGGCTCTACTATTTCGAATTTTTTTAGTACAATTTTTCCGTTAATTCCGGCAAGTAGTTCACTGCTTCTTGAAATATCGGTTAATTCTAACTCAGCATAGTTTTGATAAATATCTGCGCGGCGAATAAAATTATAATTTCTTAAAAATTCTCCGTCTCCATCAAATTCTAAATGGATTGAATTTGTTCCGTATCTTCTCTTTATCTCATGAATTTCTCCGCTCAACACAGGTTTGCCTTTGTTTATAAGGCAAATATTATCGCACATCTTTTCGACCTGTTCCATTTGATGCGTTGAGAATACGACAGCTGTATCATTTTGGCGTAATTCTAAAAGTATATCCTTTAATAATATCTGATTAACGGGATCGAGACCCGAAAAAGGCTCATCTAAAATTAGAAGTTGCGGACGATGCAGAATTGAAATAATCAATTGTACTTTTTGCTGATTGCCTTTTGATAGTTCCTCTATTTTCCGATGTCCTTCATTCTTCAGACCGAAACGTTCCAGCCAATAATAGGCAAATTTTTTCGATTCTTTGGCGGCAAGTCCTTTCAAAGAGGCAAAATATTGGATTGCGTTTATGATTTTACTTTTTCTATATAATCCTCTTTCCTCAGGCAAATAACCAATAATATTCCACATTTCCTGAGTGAACGGTTTGCCATCGAATGTGATTTCACCGCTATCTGGTTGAATAATATTTAACACAGTGCGTATTGTAGTAGTTTTACCGGCGCCGTTTGGACCTAATAAACCGAACAGTTCGCCACGTTTAACTTCAAACGAGACTCCATCTACGGCAAGAACTGTATCGTATTCTTTTCTGAGATTTGTTACTTTAAGCATACTAATAATTAATTTTTAATCTTCAAGCCCTTGTTCTTAATTCCCGACTATGGAGTATTTCTGTAAATCATTCTTGGGAATGGAATAGTCTCGCGTACATGTTCTAATCCGCAAATCCATCCGACAGTTCTTTCGATGCCGAGTCCAAATCCTGAATGGGGAACGCCTCCGTACCGACGCAAATCGAGATACCACTCGAATGCTTCCTGCGGAAGGTTATGCTCTTTAATTCGGGATAACAAGACTTCTAAATCATCCTCGCGCTGGCTTCCACCAATAATTTCGCCGTAACCTTCGGGGGCAAGCACATCAACTGCGAGCGCTAATTTCGGATTTTCTGGATCGCGTTTCATATAGAATGCTTTTACCTCGGCAGGATATCTATGCACCATTACTGGTCTATCGAATTGTTCCGAAACAACCGTTTCGTCTGTCCCTCCAAGATCATTTCCGTATTCAAAAGGCAATCCTTTTTCGTGGAGTATTTTTACCGCTTCATCGTAAGTGATGCGCGGTAAAGGTTTCTTTACATTCTGAAGCTTGCTAACATCGCGCTCTAAGGCCTTCAGTTCCAATTCGCACTCTTTTAATATAGTCTGAACGATGTATACGAGGAAGTCTTCAGCCAAATCCATATTATCGTTCAGATCGTTAAAAGCAACTTCTGGTTCAACCATCCAAAATTCGGTTAAATGTCTGCGTGTTTTCGATTTTTCTGCGCGAAATGTGGGGCCAAAACAATATACTTTTCCCAGCGCCATTGCGGCGGCTTCTGCATAAAGTTGCCCGGATTGCGTTAAAAAAGCTTTTCCAAGATCAAAATAATCTGTACTAAAAAGCGTTGATGTTCCTTCGCAAGCCGCTGGAGTTAAAATAGGAGAATCGACTAAAACAAATCCTCTTCCATCGAAAAAATCTCTTATCGCTTTTATAATTCGATGACGTACGCGCATAATTGCATGTTGCCGTGTTGAGCGAAGCCAAAGATGCCTGCGGTCGGCAAGAAATTCAACTCCGTGCTCTTTAGGAGTTATTGGATACTCTTGCGCAATTTGATATACTTTTGGAATATCAATCAAATCTAATTCAAATCCTCCGGGCGCTCTATCGTCCTTACGTACTTTTCCTCTAATTGATAATGAAGATTCTTGGGTAAGCTTATCGAATAAATCAAAAACATTTTCTGGAACCTGCCCTTTAACCATTACACATTGGACAATTCCGGTTCCATCACGGAGCAATAAAAAACGAACCTTTCCACTAGAACGTTTATGATAAAGCCAACCGTAAAGCTGAACTTCTTCACTAATATGCTTTCCTAATTCATTAATGTATGTACGTGCCATAATTCTTTTCTTTAATAATTGAAAATGTTAGAGAAATATAGATAACTAATAAAACTTGTTCAAACTAAATGACCTAATAACAGATTCACTTTTCGGATTTTTCTTCCTTTTTATCAACGTCGACGAACTTAACATCTTGAACATTTGAGTATTTTTCTTTTGGCTTTGCAGATTTTTGTTGTTTAGAGGCTGATTGTAATTTTCTTTTGATAAAAAACCTTACTACAAATTTTATAATCAAGAACGCAACATAAATTGCGAGCGCTGTAATTAAAATGCGCGCTATTGTATAAAGAAAGTATCGAATCATTTTACTTTTCTATAAGCGGATTATAATATTCTACCGGCGCTTTATTAGGGCGAAGTATTTGAGCAAGCAAATCTTCAAAATGTTCCGGGTTATTGACAAAATCGATATCTGTCGCTTTTACAATTAGCAATGGAGTTGATTTGTAGCGGAAGAAAAAATAGTTATACGCTTCATTAAGCTCTTTAATGTATTCTTCCGACATATTTTTTTCCATTTCTCTTCCGCGTTTTCTAATATTCGCCATTAATCTATCAACGCTCGATTGTAAATAAATAACAAGGTCTGGCGGCGGAATTGTTTTTTCTATTGCCGATAAAACGCTTTCATACAATTTTAGTTCATCGTCACGTAAGGTAAGGTAAGCGAATATCTTATCCTTCTCAAATATATAATCAGAGACGATGTGAGAATGGAAAAGATCGGCTTGATATAATTCTTGTTGCTGACGATATCGACTAAGAAGAAAAAATATTTGAGTCTGAAAAGCGTAATGTTCAGGGTCTTCGTAAAATTTTGGAAGAAATGGATTCTCTTCAAACTTTTCAAGAACTAACCTAGCGCCAAGTTTTTCCGAAAGCATACGAGCTAAGGTGGTTTTACCTGCACCTATAACACCTTCAATTGCTATATAATGTATTTCAGACGGTAATTCCAATCGTTACTCCTGAGATTCTGATTTTATGCAGAAAGTTGTTTTCCTTACACCGCCTGTATCTTGGCAATGATGCAATAACACTTCGATACTTTTATGTCTCAATGGATCAAAAAAATCTCTTGCAATTTCATTTAGCGGTATAAGCACAAACCTTCTATTTGCAATTTCCGGATGCGGTATGTGTAATTCAATATCATTAATTATTTCATCTCCAAAGTATAAAATATCTAAGTCGATTTCACGAGGTCCCCAATGTTCGTTACGTGTTCTACCGACTTCTATTTCGATTTTTTTCAATTCAGCCATAAAGTTCCACGGAGAAATATTTGTGTCTAATTCTAAAACCGCATTTAGAAATTTTGGTTGTTGTTTATTACCGACTGGTTCGGTTTCATATATCGATGAAATATTAACAATTTTAGTATGCAACAAGTGATCAATTTTATTTGAAGCTTTTTTTAGGTTTTCTAATCGATCCCCGATGTTAGAACCAATTCCTATAAACACTCGAGCCATAAATCTTCCTATTTCCTTGACTCGCTAATTTCGACTTCTACATAATCTATAACGCCTTTAACGGGCGCGCCAGGTTTTCGGACTTTTACAGTTACCGACTCTACTTTTGCAAAATTTTTCAAGATGCCATTTGTAATCGCATCGGCAAGCGATTCTAATAAAAAGTGCTGCTTTTCCAGAACTGAGGAGCGGACACAATCATATACTCGTTCGTAATTAACCGTATCGTAAAGGTGATCCGTTTTAGCACCGCGTGATAAATCGCAATATAAATCAATATCCACTTCAAATTTGCCGCCAAGATTCTGTTCGTCAGTCAGCACGCCATGATAAGCGTAAAAGACAGCATTATGAATACGAATTATTCCTAATTTTTTATTTTTCTTTGCCATAACTCAAAATAAAATCAGATGAATATAGATAACGAATGATGCAAAGGCAAACTATTCAATGTTAAACTTATCAGCTGCAAATCGCAATCGTTTAACAACAATTTCTTTCCCTAATACTTCCATCATTTCAAATAAACCGGGACCAGTTTGCCTTCCAGATAGAGCAAGCCGCGTCGGATGGATTAATTTGCTTGTTTTAATTTTAAGCTCTTCAGATAATTTTCTTACAGTATCTTCAATAGATGTTTTATTATACTCATTTAAAGATTCTAATCGCTCACACAATAAATTTTCATATTGGCTTGTTTCTTTTTCCCAATGTTTTGATATTGCTGTTTCATCAAAAACTTCCGGCTCTTTGAAAAAGTAAATACTATTTTCAACAAAATCTTGCGGAAAAATCATTCTCTCTTTCATCAAGCTAATTACATTTAACAGATATTTATTTTCGATGTTAATCAATCCAGCCGTTTGAAGATGAGGTTTTACAAATATTGCAAGGTCTTCATTGGTTTTAAGTTTGATATGTTGTTGATTAAGCCAGTTTAATTTTTCGATATTAAAGACAGCGCCCGATTTACCCACTCTTTCTAATGAAAATTCTTTAATAAGTTGGTCTATGAAAAATATTTCTCGATCATCGCCGGGATTCCAGCCAAGGAATGCTATGAAGTTCAGAATCGCTTCCTTCAAATATCCTTTTGACCGATAATCTTCAACTGCAACATCTCCTTGTCGCTTGCTAAGCTTGGATTTATCTGGATTGAGCAATAACGGCAAATGAGCCATCACAGGCACTTCCCATCCAAAATATTTGTAGAGTAAAATATGTTTTGGAACACTTGAAAGCCATTCTTCACCTCTAATGATATGTGTGATATTCATTAGATGATCGTCAACAACTACGGCTAAGTGATAAGTTGGGAATCCATCGGATTTGATTAACACTTGATCATCCAACATTTTGTATGCGATTGTAACATTACCTCGAATCATATCTTCAAACATCAATTCACCGTCAGTTGGAACTTTCATTCGAATTACATGTTTTTCTCCATTGGCAACGCGTTTTTGCGTCTCTTCTTTTGATAATCGAGCGCAATATTTATCATAAGATGGATTAAGCTTAGCCGCTAATTGCTTTTTACGAATTTCATCTAATCGCTCTGGAGTACAAAAGCAATAGTACGCATGTCCCTTTTCTATTAATTGCTTTGCGTAATCCTTGTAAATATTTAATCTTTGCGATTGTGTATAAGGGCCATACCCACCATCTCGATCAGGTCCTTCATCATAATCGATACCAGCCCATTTTAATGTTTCAATAAGATTTTCGACCGCTCCCTCGACTTTGCGTGTTTGATCTGTATCTTCAATACGAAGAATA
The DNA here is from genome assembly GCA_037446575.1 of Ignavibacteriales bacterium. Lineage (GTDB taxonomy): Bacteria > Bacteroidota > Ignavibacteria > UBA10030 > UBA10030 > JBBIII01. The sequence goes on along the minus strand of JBBIII010000037.1, from coordinate 1,629 downwards.
AATTTACCATTTTGATGCTTTGAGAAAAGATAGTTATACAAAGCTGTACGTAATCCGCCAACATGGAGATAACCAGTTGGGCTTGGAGCAAAACGTGTGCGAACTTGTTTATTGATCATAATCTTAAGTTATAATATAAAAAAAGCGTCTCGAAAAATCGAGACGCTTTAGAAAATAAAAATTGATAGAACAATTTAAAAAGCAATTCCAAATTTCAGCAATTCAACATCAATGATTGTTTTTGTATCATCTATTAAAACTTCTTGATAATTTCGTTCAACGTCAAAATAACGGCCATAGATTAAACTTACTCCCCAATAAAAACCTGATTTAGTAAAATAACGATAACCAAGGCCAAAATAGGCGCCAAATCTATTTATTGAAGACTCTTTATTTTTCTGATTAATAGATAAAAATAAAATATCATCACCCTCCATTCCTTCGATATATGTATATCGTACTCCAGTTGAAAAATAGAAACCATCTTGATACTGACCTAAAAAATGGCGATATGTGGCATCTAAATTTATAAGCTTCAAAGTTACTTCGTATTTTTTATCACTCAAAAACTGTGATTTTTCTTTCTTACCTATTTGATAAAAGAAAGGAAATGCTATTTCACCAGATCGAATCACATCGAAAAAAGAGACTGTACCCGTTAAAGTAAAAAAATCTTGTCCAGAACTTACAAGCAATCGTGCAAGGTTTAGCTCAATTCCGAATTTTTTATTAGCTAAAGGCGGTTCGTATTTGACTTCATCATAAATTCTTTTCTGTATTTCCAACATCGTTTTTTGATTACTAAGAACGGTGTCGAGTTTTGTTGTTACGGTGGAGTCCTGAGAAAATGCAACGACTACATTTATAACTATTACTACAACTAATATTAAATATTTCATAACTCCTCCTTAAATTGTTATAAAAAAGCATTAATTGTAATTATGCAGACACCTTAAATTAATTTCTTCTATTTATAAAATTATTTTTGAGAAATAAATGCGAGCTATCACAATTTTATTAATTTTACGATATCGAGAAGCGCTAAACTGTCTATTCGCTATTAAGACAGTTTTAACAAAACTTGACATTTCCAGCAAACACTAACATGCAGAGAAGAAGGGATTCTCGCTCCGTCGAGCTTCGCTCATCGAAGCTCGGCGAGCGAACCCTCGATAGCAGTTGCCCACTATGCAGGTTTAGTCCGTCCCAATTTTATTGGGTCGTGATCTCGTTTCATTGTCTCTGACAACGGAACGGACAAACTTTCCTCCTTCCATCTACCAATGAACTCTCTTATCCACTTCCTGCCATCTGAACTCTTCAACCACTTTTCCCGTTCCATTGCTTTCGATCTTGTTGGATATTTTTCTGTATGAATCATTTCCCAAGGACGAAATGCCTTCGTTGAACGAACAAAACCAGCATTATGCTTCTTCAACCGATTTTCTATATTATCAGTATGACCAACATAAGTTCGTTCTACTCGAGTAGACCATAGCAGGTATACATAGTAATTCATGCATTTGCGGAGAGGGAGGGATTCGAACCCTCGATAGCAGTTGCCCACTATGCAGGTTTAGCAAACCTGTGCCTTCAGCCACTCGGCCACCTCTCCAAGCTGAATTTTTT